>NZ_MODX01000015.1:0-70718 GCF_001866125.1 Acinetobacter sp. LCT-H3
TTTTTTGATTTATGAAAGAGACCTAGTGACTATTAAGTTGTTACTTGAAAATTATAAACTGGGGTAAAATTAATCCTATCCTTATATAAATTAATCCATTATGTTGCTCAAAGCTGCCACGATTGCCTTAATACCTGCTCTAGTCATCCAGGGTAATCGCGTCAAGAAAAAAACGCTACGATTACCAGAACCTGCTGGGGAACGCGAAGGTTTGATTGGGCAGGGGAAACCTTTATCCATCCTGATTGTTGGAGATTCGGCAGCAGCCGGTGTAGGCGTAGATCATCAAGAAGACGCATTAACTGGGGCAATCTTAAGTCAGCTCCAGCAAGATTATCGGATTCGCTGGAAACTTCAGGCGAAAACGGGAGATGCGACTTCCAACGTCATTCGTGTATTAGAAAAAATTCCGGCTGAACACTATAATGTTGTGGTGACTTCAGTCGGTGTAAATGATGTTACCAAGCTGACACCCGCAGATGTGTGGATTAAAAAGCAGCAGAAACTTTATCAGGTGATTGAAAGTCGCTTTAGTCCTGAGTTAATTATCGCGGCCGGTGTTCCACCCATGAACATGTTCCCGGCTTTACCAAATCCATTAGCCTGGTTATTTGGTCGTTATGCCAAAGCCATGAACTCTGAGCTGGAGAAATTTGTCAGCAAGAAAGCCAATATGCAGTGGATTGAGTACGATATCAAACAATATCAGGCACTCAATCTGGAAATGGCCAAAGACGGTTTTCACCCGAGTAAAGAAGTTTATACGCTTTGGGGACAGGAAGTTGCTACAAAAATCCGCCAAAAATTTTAGAATAGAATTTCTATACACTAATTTAGTGGAATTTTATGTCGGATATTGAAACCCATCCTCTAGAACCTTTTTTACCGGAAAATTCCAAACTTCTGATGATGGGCAGTTTTCCGCCACCAGAAACACGTTGGAAAATGCGTTTCTATTATCCAAATTATCAAAATGATATGTGGCGGATATTTGGTTTAATTTTCTTTCATAATAAAGATTACTTTCTGGATATTGCCAATAAGAATTTTCAGGAGATGTTGATTCGGGAATTTTTGCTGGAAAAAGGTATTGCGATTTTTGATACGGCGTATCAGATCCGGCGATTGAAGGGAAATGCTTCAGATAAATTTCTGGAAATTGTTACGCCGACTGATCTCAACGAACTGCTTGTTCAGATGCCTTTATGTCATAGCATTATGACCACAGGCGATAAAGCGACCGAAACCCTGATGCTATCCATGCCTGAAGGCACAGAAAAACCTGCTATCGGGCAGCCGAGTAAAGCACATTTTGCTGGACGTGAACTAAAACTCTATCGAATGCCATCATCATCACGAGCCTATCCATTGGCTTTGGAGAAAAAGGCGGAAGCCTATCGGGAATTGTTTAGAGATGCTGGACTGATTTAGGCTTTAGCGATAAATGTTAATGCGATACTTATACTGTTTACGTTAAATCTATCTTGATTGAAGCACATATTTCATTTTGGGATTAAGAAAATAAAATACATGCATACTTATAGTTAATTACCAACCAATAGTAAGTATTAAATCTATGTATCCGGCATCATTTGTGGATATTCTACCCATTTAAAACCATGCGCCTGAAAATCCCGAACATGGGTAAAGTCAGACCAGATCAGGCGGCTGCCTTTGGTCCATCTTAATAGTTTTATTCTGCGATGGACCAGCTCCAGTTCAGTTTCAGTTGCAGGTCGCAGTTCACTGATTTCCGCATATAAACGTACTCCTGGATAACTGCTAAATTTACCGCTCATTAAAGATTTTAGCCAAAATGACTGGCTACTATTTACTGCTTGAATACACGCTTTCGAACTATGTGGAAGGTTCTGTTTCAGGCTGGTACAGTAGCGGTCAAAGAAAAAGCCTGTGGGTTTATATTCATGTAAAAATAAAGTGCCGATGGGACTGCTTGTAGGAAATCCATCAGAGGTGATTGTAGATACCGAGCAGTGCATGGCAGCACGCTGGGCATCAGCAAAGACATTCCGGATCTTAAGCCAATCTTGAGGCTGAATATTTACCATCATAAGGTCATCTTCATTTTTTATTATTTTCATTAACATAGCATAGAGCATATATAAAATTGCCGAGACATTACGACTTACCATTCATCTCTATAGAAATTTTAAAATAAAAAAGGCGATTGAATCGCCCTAAAAGTTTTAAGTGATGGCTTTAAATATTAACCATCATATTCCACATAATCCCAAAGATTTAAACGAGATTTAATTTCACGACCAATATTCGGTAATAAAGGCAACAGCGTGCCATCGATCCATAAACTCAAAGCTTGTGAAGATAGTAATTGTTGCTGCTCATCAACCAGTTTCGCACCTTTGACGACGACCAAAGTTTCTTCATTGACTTCAGTTTCTACACCTTTAAAGAGCACCTGCAGATCATAGCCAGAATCCTGAATCAGCCATTCCATTTCAATCTGGATATTTTCATTGGACTGGATGATAACCTGACCTTCAATCACTTCTGTATCAGAAATACAATCATGCTCTACACGGATTTTGGCGAGAAACCATTCCTGAGCGGATAATTCTTGAAGGGTTTTGTTTGGTGTGAGGATATCACTTAACTTAAACTGGCGGCTTAAATCAAAAAATTGCATGGGAGTGTGGCGAAAAAACTTCGCATAAAACTGGAAAAGTGTAATTTTAAGGCAATCTAGAGCTATGGTATAGATCATGACCGCATTGACCGAATAAACGTCTAAAACCTGCACAATTTTCAATTAATCCTAAAATTAACAATTTTTAAAATGAGGTGGAAATTCAATTTTGTCATCTGCTTGTCATTACATTGCCCATTCAGCCGGAAAAGTCGTGACCAAATGCATCATAAAACGCTGGAATCGGGTTGTTTCAGGATCATGGGTAAATTTTAAAATTTTTCCGTCTTTCTGTTGGTCCAGCCAGATAATTTCCCCTTTATCATTCAGCTTAAGTTGATAAGCAATACGTGGCAGATATTTATCTAGTGAGGCTGCAATTTCATTTTGAAGTTTCTCTGATTCGATCACCAGTCCGACTTCAGTATTCAGGCGTGCTGAACGGGGATCAAAGTTAAAAGAGCCGATAAAGACTTTGCCATTCGCATGGAAAAACTTGGCATGCAGGCTGGAGCTGTTTTTATTTTTAGCTGGAATCACATTACCTGTCATTTTCTCATACCAGGTACGTTCCCGACGTTCGATATAAGGTTTAAATTCCCAGATTTCTATACCATTTCTGAGCAATTGATTACGGTATTGCTGATAGTAGGCATGTACCACAGGCACATCATTCGCCAAAAATGAGTTGGTGACAACTCGAATTTTCAAGCCATTTCGGGCACGCTTGCTCAGATAATCCGTTCCCCATTGGGTGGGAACAAAATAGGAAGACACCAGGTCTAACTGATTTTTTGGTTCACCCATCAGATCTAACATCTGGGTATAGATGAAGTCTTCATCATTTATCGTGTGACGTGCTTTTCTGGGGGAATCGGCAACAAAGTGCGCACTGGCCCATTGCACAGGTTGTGACTGTAATTGTTTGGCAATTTGTTGCTCGGCAATATTGACGCGACGCTGGGTTTCCTTGGCATCCAAACGGGTTTGAGCAAATAATTTTCTTAATTCAACCAAATCATCCGGTTTAGACCTTTCCTCTAAGATCTGCTGGATATCATAACTCAGCGTATCATTCCAAAAGTCGATAAAAGACTGGTTGGCATCTGTGACCGCATTGCCAGCAAAGAAAATATCGACATCGGTAAACTGAAAATCATTGCTGGCTTCAAAATATTCACTACTGATATTGCGGCCACCGGTGACAGCCACACTGCCATCGGCAATGATCAATTTATTGTGCATACGGTGATTCACTTTCTTTAAACGCAGCCCATAATCTAGGGCGCGAAAGTGACGAAATTTATAAGGATTAAATAATTTGGTTTCGATATTAGGATGTTGGCTCAGCGCAAGCAGCTTATCATCCAGCTGGGTACCATTCTGGTCATCAATTAATAGCCGCACTTTAACTCCGCGATCAGCGGCATTCAGCAACTGGGACAATACCAGATTACCAATAAAATCATCGTTCCAGATATAATATTGCAAATCAAGATGATGCTTGGCGTGATTGATCAGGTGTAGTCGTGCTGCAATACTCATAAAACCGTCATATAGCGGCAAATAAGCGGTTAAACCTTCCTGAACATTTTCCCGGGCTTCGGTTTTTTGAATCCAGTGTTGGGATTGTACCGGTGTAATTTTTGCTTTAGTCGATATGTTTGGATCTAACTCACAGCCTGTCAAAAAAATGGATAAGCTAATAAAACTGATACAAAGTGTTTTAGTTCGGTGAGTCATTGAGTTTCCATTAATTATTTGGCTTTATTCTTCCCATATTAAAGATGTTAATGGTTGAATCTCAGAATAGAAAGAGGTTACTGTTAGTCATCTGTTAAATCAGCAAACAAAGGATAGTTTTAAATGAAATCACGTGCAGCGGTAGCGTTCGGTCCAGGCGAGCCATTACAGATCGTTGAAGTTGATGTCGCACCACCGAAAGCTGGCGAAGTTCGGGTAAAAATTAGCCATACGGGCGTGTGTCATACTGATGCTTTCACTTTATCTGGTGAAGATCCTGAAGGTGTATTCCCGGCAATTCTGGGCCATGAAGGTGCAGGTGTGGTGGTTGAAGTGGGTGAAGGTGTCACCAGCTTAAAACCGGGTGATCACGTGATTCCTCTATATACTGCTGAATGTGGTGAATGTCTGTTCTGTAAATCTGGCAAAACGAACCTGTGTGTTGCTGTACGTGCGACTCAGGGTAAAGGGGTAATGCCGGATGGTACCACGCGTTTCTCTTATAATGGCGAGCCAATTTACCATTACATGGGCTGTTCAACATTCTCTGAATATACCGTGGTTGCTGAAGTTTCTCTGGCGAAAATCAATCCGGAAGCAAATCATGAACACGTTTGCTTATTAGGCTGTGGTGTCACTACAGGTATTGGTGCAGTACATAACACAGCAAAAGTACAGGAAGGCGATACGGTTGCAGTATTCGGTCTGGGTGGTATCGGGTTGGCAGTGGTACAAGGTGCCCGTCAAGCCAAAGCCAGCCGTATTATTGCAGTAGATACCAATGCTGATAAATTTGAACTGGCAAAACAGTTCGGTGCAACCGACTTCTTAAATCCAAAAGACTATGACAAGCCAATTCAGCAAGTCATTGTGGAAATGACAGGCTGGGGTGTAGATCATTCATTTGAATGTATCGGTAATGTCGACGTAATGCGTTCTGCACTGGAATGTGCACACCGTGGCTGGGGTCAATCAGTCATTATTGGTGTCGCTGGTGCAGGTAAGGAAATTTCGACTCGTCCATTCCAGCTCGTGACTGGCCGTAAATGGATGGGGACTGCATTTGGTGGCGTAAAAGGTCGTTCACAATTGCCAGGAATGGTTGAGCAGGCTATGAAAGGTGATATCCAGCTGGAACCATTTGTAACCCATACCATGCCGCTTGAGCAGATTAACGAAGCATTTGATCTGATGCATGAAGGCAAGTCGATCCGTACAGTGATTCATTTTGACTAAGCGGATCAATTTTAAAAGACCGGTAAATACCGGTCTTTTTTATGTTTATTTATTTTAAGTTGGATACATTTGCCTCTTAAACCCTCACAGAGCTTAACTGAATCCGCACAAGCCTTCTAAAGTCATTTTGGCTCAGAGCTTTATAGTGGTGAAAGCATATTGATATGCGTTAAGAAAACCATTTTCAACAATAAGGATAAGCTCTATGTCGAATGATAATTTTGATCGTGATTTAATCAAGAATTCTCCAAAAGAAGTACGTGATGATTTAAATGCCGATCCAATTACTGGTGAACCGGGTGCGCATCCGGTAGGTACAGGTGTCGGTGCTGCAGGCGGTGCAGCTGCAGGTGCAGCAATTGGTTCTGCTGCTGGTCCGGTTGGAACTGCTGTCGGTGGCGTAGTCGGTGCAGTGGTTGGCGGGTTAGCGGGTCATGGTGTAGGTGAAGTGGTAAACCCAACCGAAGAAGAAGCATATTGGCGTGAAAATTCATTAAATACGCCTTATTATACTGAAGCACGTACAAGTTATAGCGATCTGGATTATGATCGTGATTATCATACGGCGTATCAGGTCGGTTATGAAAATCGTGCCCATTATGATGCTAACACCCGTTTTGAAGATGTCGAATCCGATTTAAGAATCAAATGGGAACAGGTAAAAGGCGAGTCGCGTCTGAACTGGGAGCAGGCTAAATATGCGATCCGCGATGCCTGGAACCGTGTTTCACGTTGATTCTGCTTTAATAATGAGTCACTGAATCTTGACAAGGTCTGAAGTAGCTTCAGATCTTGTCAAACTTTGGTATAGCTATGACAAATACGTGGATTGATAAATAAAAATAGCTACACTAATAAATATTTTTTTTACAATTTTTACTTGTCAAATACTGATATACCGCGTATTTTAAATTTCATATTCACATTTTTATAAATGACATAACATGCTCAAGCAACCTGTAAACTCAAACGCTTATTATTATTTCTGGCAGTTTAGATGATTGCCTGAATGCGTTCGGGCAAGTAAAAGGTTGCCCACCCAGTTTATACCTGATCGGCAACCCTGATCAGGTTTTTTTATGCTTGTTATATTTACTAATTTTGGAGACAGCCATGACTTATTTTAATTATTCATACTTTAGCAACTTTTATTGGTTCTACTTTAACCAGTTGATGAACCTTAGCACCCAGACACATAGACCCATAAAGCTCAAATAAAAGTTCGGACTGTATTGATCAGTCCAAAGGATGAAAGTCATGAATAGCGTTATTACATCACAACAACAGCAAACTGAAACTCTATTAAGCCTGCCGGCAGAACTGAAAGCACAATTGCCATTGTCTCCACAATTGGCTGAACAGATTGCCGGACAGCGACAAACCATACAGAACATTCTAGAGGGTAAAGATCACCGTCTGATGGTGATTACCGGACCATGCTCCATCCATGATGAAGCCTCGGCACTTGAATATGCAGAAAAATTAAAACAGTTACAGGCTCAAATTTCTGATCAGATTTTCCTGGTCATGCGTGCTTACATTGAAAAGCCTCGTACCACAGTCGGCTGGAAAGGTTTCCTATACGATCCTGCACTGGATGGTTCATCCAATATGCAGTTGGGTCTGCAAAAATCTCGCGAACTTTACCTGAAAATTATTGGCATGGGCTTACCGATTGCTTCGGAAATCCTCAGTCCAATGGCGACGGCGTATTTCGATGATTTACTGGCGTGGGGTGCGATTGGTGCACGTACCAGTGAATCTCAGATCCATCGCGAAATTTCTAGCCATATGCCATACAGCATCGGTTTCAAAAATGGCACTGATGGTTCGATTCAGATTGCTTTAGATGCGATTCAGTCAGCTTCTCATCCGCATCAGTTCCTGGGCATGAGCCAATCGGGTTTACCATGTATTTTAAATTCCAAAGGAAATCCAAAAGCCCATCTGATTCTGCGTGGATCAAATAGTGGTCCGAACTACCAGTTATCTGAAATCGAGAAAATCAAAGCCAAACATTCAGCGGAATTGCCAGCATTAGTGATTGACTGTAGCCATGGCAACAGTTCCAAAAATCCGATGTTACAACCAGAGGTTTTAGAGCAGATCGTGGCAGAACGCTTACAGACCAATGTTCGCGGTGTGATGCTGGAAAGTCATCTGGTTGATGGCAATCAGAAAATTTCAAATGGTATGGTTTACGGACAGTCGGTTACAGATGGATGTCTGGGCTGGACAAAAACCGAACAACTGTTGTTAAATATGACAGATTCACTGCGACTGGAAGGTTTAAAGCGTAGTGCTTAAATTTACGGTCATGCCTTTCCTCAGACTGTTAGGGAAAGGCATGAGTGAATGCTACAGAGAGGAAGACTGCTTATAAAGTTTCGATCAGCACCTTCACTATGTTGAACATACAGAATAATAATCCATTAAAAATATATTTATAAAAGCATCAAAAAAATAAATGATTTCACAATAACAATAATTTTTCAGGATCTGCATCAACACGTTTTATATCGCGCGATGGACATGATCTGAGGGACCTCGATATGTATACACCCGAATTGCTCGATGAAGCACGCAAATTTATGCACCATATGCTGACCAAAGTGGTTGAATATGGAGGTTCCGATCTTTTTATTACCGCAGATTTTCCACCAAGTATCAAACAGCAGGGTCTGATGAAGCCTTTTGGTCAGCAAAAACTGGCAGCGAATAAAACCCGTTTGTTTGCCTATGCTTTAATGAATGAACGACAGATCAAGGAATTTGAATCAGTGATGGAATGCAATTTCGGTATCAGTGTACCGGGTGTATCACGCTTCCGGGTCAATGTCTTTCAGCAACAGCATAATGTTGGGATGGTAATCAGAACCATTACTACGGAGATTCCAAGCTTTCAGCAATTAGGACTACCAAACTCTTTGCAACAAGTGATTATGGAAAAACGTGGGCTGGTTCTGATTGTAGGTGCGACAGGTGTTGGTAAATCTACCACACTTGCAGCCATGATTGATCACCGCAATACCTATTCTGAAGGACATATTATTACCATAGAAGATCCTGTGGAATACGTGTATCAACATAAAAAGTCCATGATTACCCAACGTGAAATTGGCGTAGATTGTGTTTCCTGGCATAACGCGCTGATCAATACCATGCGTCAGGCACCGGATGTGATCGTGATTGGTGAAATCCGGGATACCGAAAGTATGGAGCATGCAATTGCCTTTGCTGAATCCGGTCATCTGTGTTTGGCCACCCTGCATTCTAATAATGCCGATCAGGCTTTAGACCGAATTATTAATTTCTTCCCGGAAGAACGCCGCAATCAGCTATTAATGGATTTATCCGCCAATATGAAAGCTGTGATTTCGCAACGTTTGATCCGTACCGAGGATGGGCAAGGCCGTAGAGCTGCCGTTGAAATTTTATTGAATACGCCACTGGTGTCTGATTTTATCCGTAAAGGAGATTTTTACGAGTTGAAAACTATTATGGCGCGTTCGCGTGAACTCGGCATGCAGACCTTTGATCAGGCATTATTTGATTTGTATAACCAGGGAGTTATTTCTTATGACGAAGCCTTGCGTAATGCAGATTCAAGTAATGAAATGCGTTTGCAGATCAAATTAAAGAGCAGTCGCATCAATCCCGCTCTTCAGGAAGAAGGAAGTAAAATGAGGATACTGGAACAGTCTAAGGAAACTACACTTTCCAGAATCTGACATACAACATTTTGCTGAAATCAAGCTGCATTCAAATGCAGTTAAGTTGGATGATAATTTTTCAGCGGTGGTTTAAAGATCATAAAGCTTTAGCCACCAAGATTTTTAATTTAATTTCCTTATTTAAAAAAATATGTGGACGGATTCATTTCGATGAGTTTCCAATTTACTTTTCTAAAATCTGGACTCTAGTTTATCAATAGTTATAAATATTAGATTTTAATTTCATTAAGATCATTTCCCTTTATTTTTATTTTCTTTGAATCAGGTCACAGAATTATTTAAAAAAATTATCTTTATAAATCAAATGTGTTTGAGCCTTTTGAAAAAGCGCTGCACAATAAAATCAAAATATATTGATATGAGTCTTTTTTTGAAGATTTATACCATTGTGCATTACAGAGGAAAATATGTTTACGGCAGAGTTATTAGAAGAAGCACGTAAGTTTATGCATCATATGCTGACCAAGGTCGTTGAATATGGTGGTTCAGACTTGTTCATTACCGCAGACTTTCCTCCGAGTATCAAACATCAGGGATTAATGAAACCTTTTGGGCAACAGGAACTCACCCCAGAAAAAACCAAACTGTTTGCCTATGCACTGATGAACGAAAAGCAGCGTAAAGAATATGAAGCAGAACTAGAATGTAACTTTGCCATTACTGTACCGGGCGTTTCACGTTTCCGTGTCAACGTGTTCCAGCAGCAGCTCAATGTCGGCATGGTGATCCGGACCATCACTGCAGAAATTCCGAATTTCCAGAAGTTAAAATTACCAGAGTCACTCAAGCATGTGATTATGGAAAAGCGCGGTCTGGTACTCGTCGTGGGCGGTACAGGTTCAGGTAAGTCGACTTCGCTTGCTGCGATGATTGATTATCGTAATGAAAACTCAGCAGGCCATATCATTACCGTAGAAGACCCGGTGGAATATGTACATAAACATAAGAAGTCAATGATCACCCATCGCGAGGTCGGTGTAGATAGCCATTCCTGGCATAATGCCTTAAAAAATACCTTGCGTCAGGCACCCGATGTGATTCTGATTGGTGAAATCCGGGATACGGAAACCATGGAACATGCAATTGCCTTTGCCGAAACAGGGCATCTCTGTCTGGGGACGCTGCATTCCAACAATGCCAACCAGACCCTCGACCGGATTATTAACTTCTTCCCGGAAGAACGCCGTAATCAGTTATTGATGGATCTGTCTTCCAATATGAAAGCGATTGTCTCTCAGCGTTTGGTCCGTACTGAAGATGGCAAGGGGCGTCGTGCCGCGGTCGAAATTATGCTGAATACACCATTGGTATCAGATCTTATTCTGAAAGGTGATTTCCATGAATTAAAAGCAATTATGGGTAAATCACGTGAACTTGGTATGCAGACCTTTGATCAGGCATTATTTGATCTTTATAATGAAGGTGCGATTTCTTATGAAGAAGCATTGCGTAATGCTGATTCGACCAATGAGCTTCGTCTGCAAATCAAACTGAAAAGTACGCGTGCTAATCCAGCCATGAATAATACGGCCACCGCATTTAGCATGGTGGAAGAGAAAAAGCCGGACAATGAAACGGATGAAGATACCAGTACCACAGAACAAAGTTCATAAATCTGAAAGGCTTAAATTAAAAACCGACATGAAATAAGGTCGGTTTTTTTATTGCTGGATTAAGCTATAACAGTTGTACGTTGAACCACGAATTTAAAATACAGCAGGCTCAAGGCTGTTAGAGCGGCACAAATAATAAAGGCGAAGCTGAAGCTTTGCTTGGTAATCATCATCCCAACGACTAATGAGCCAATGGCAATGCCGATGTCGTAGCAGGTATAGAAAGTCGAAGTAGCATAGCCAATCCGATGCTTGGGAGCACGTTGAATGGCGAGAGTTTGCAAGCAAGGTTGAGCACTGCCAAAACCCAATCCGATCAGTACGGCTGCCAGCATAAATCCAGTCAGGGTATGAATCTGACTTAAAACCAATAGCCCCAGACTAAAGGTAAGAACCGCAGGATAAATTACATATTGTGGACCTTTACGGTCATAAATTTTGCCAGTAATCGGGCGTAGGCTCATCATGGAAATGGCAAAAACCACAAAGAATAAGCCTGCGTACTGCATCAGATGAATTGAACTGGCAAAGGGGGCAATAAAGGACATGATGCTGGCATATGAGAAGGAAATCATCATGACCATTAAGGCAACGGTCAGGGATTTTTTCTCAATAAAATCACTTAAGCCAAGTTTGGTCTTTTCAGCTTCACTGACAGGTTGTTTGACTTCCTGCACTGGAATCAAAAAACAGAAGATATAACCGATAAAGATCATCGCGACGAGTACAGCAGTCACCATGGTATAGCTTAAATATGGAATAAGACCCAAGCCAATGAGTGGTCCAAGTACAATCCCGAGATTTACTGACATGGCATAATAACCCATGCCTTCGCCACGACGACTGTCTGGAATAAACTGGTTTACCACAGGAACACACACAGTAGTCAGAATACTGAACCAGACCCCATGCATTAATCGCAGCACATATAAACTGGTCATGTTGCTAATAAATAAATAGCCAAAAGCGATTAAACAGAACATGGTTGCCGAGATGATGAGAGTACGACGCTGTCCTAATTTTTCTATAATCAAGCCACTAAATGGGCGGATCACAATAGCTGAAACCATGAACAGCGTCAGGGTTAAACCGGCCTGTGTTACGCTGCCACCAAGTTCTTTCAGGATATAAATCGGCAGAATTGTGGTTTGTGCAAAATAAAAAATAAACAAAAACATATTATTTGCCAGACAAAGCAAAAAGGGCTTCGTCCACAGCGGCATTGTAGTTGCATTCATGGTTGTCCTGAAGTTTTAATGTGAGACGCTAGGCCAAAAGCAATATTTTTTTTATGGAGTATGCTGAATGCGATGTTCAGCATCGAAGCGCGTCACGATGACTATATGGGAGATTATGTGAATAATACAATAAAAACCGATGTATGTGGCGTCATTTTGATCTGTATGAGGTCTTAAAAATTCAGGCATAAAAAAATCAGCCCGCAGGCTGATTCTTAAAAACAGGTTAGATTATAGGCCTGCTTCATATTCGGTATTGCTCAGTAGTTTTTCTACATCAGCGATATTGTCTGGTTTGATTTTGTAGATCCAGCCTTTGCCGTATGGATCGTCATTAATGAAATCCGGATCATCTTCCAGTGCCGGGTTGATTTCAACAACCACACCAGAAACAGGCGCATGGATATCTGATGCTGTTTTTACAGATTCAACCACACCTGCTTGCTGACCTGCGGTTACATGTGAATCAAGATCTGGTGCTTCAACATAGACCAGGTCACCTAAAGCATCCTGTGCATGGTCAGAAATACCGGTCACCACAAGATCACCCTCAATGCGTACCCATTCATGTGTACTTGCGTACTTTAATTCTGAAGGATGATTCATTGATAACTCCTTAAATCGCTTAGGTTCATTTTTGACATGATTTATACATTCTTTTGCTGCAAAACAAAAGGCTTATAGGTATGGATCTTTACGCCAGTTGCTTGGACTGCGACCACTCCAGCGTTTAAAGGCACGACTGAAGTTGGCGACATCACTATAGCCGAGTTCATCGGCAATCTGTTCCAGAGTGAAGTCTGTTCGTGAAAGCAGGGAAGTTGCATGACGATAACGTACTTCATCGACCAGTGTCGAGAAAGAAGTGCCTTCTGCGGCCAGCTGACGTTTCAAGGTACGATCCGACATATGCAGACGGTCGGCGACTGCTTCAATACTAAGATAATGCTGTTCTGAATTGGTCAGAATATCCCGTACCCGCATGGCAATACGATGCCGTTCACCCAGTGCGGAAAGTTCTGCTTCACACTGGTTAATCGCAATCTGGCTGGCGATCGGATCGGCATGCACCAGTTTATTCATCAGATAGTTTTTATCGAAGCTAAGTAACAGATGTGGCTGTTCAAAACGGAACTGATGCGTAGGGAATTTTACTATAAAGCGTTCAAAACCTTCCGGCTTTTTAAAATCGAAATCGATTTCTCCGGTTGCATCGCTGATCCCGGTAATGGCTTTAGCCATACTGATCAGACCGATCATCAGGGCGATTGAAATTTCAGTACGCAGCGGTTCCATCTGAATATCAGTTTGTAGCTGTACTGTGGCCTTGACCCCAAAGGTCGAGAAGAACAGTTGTAGGAAGGGCAAACGCAACTGAATAAAACGGTTGGCCAGCACCAAAGCTTCGGTAATATTGTTTGCCGTCATGATGGCATAGCCAATAAAGCCATGAATGGAAATACGCATCTGTGTGCCAAGGTGATAGCTCAAGGTCGGTTCACCAGTCAGCTTGAGTGCGTGTTTAACCATATCATTGGCAATAGCAGTCGGAATTCGGAACTCAGGATCTGCCAGCTGTTCGCTGGTCAGCCCAAAAGGTTTGAATAGCGACTCATCGTTATAGCCCCAGCGGGAGATAACGTCGAGAAGCAAAAGACCATAAACACCTGGGATGCCTTGGTCTTGGCGTGTAACAATCATCTTCATGCGCGATCCGTTGCACTCAGTCAAATTTTTTCTATTTATGTGCCCATATTGGCATGAACTAGCCAGTTTTATCTTTAAAATTGTTGGACAAAATGCTGAGCCTTACCCAAACACTTCAAGCAGATTAGCCTGAAATGTGGGTAAAAATCAAACTAAACTGCTGTAAATTCTCGCTTAAATACCAGAATATTTGTGGTTGAATTAAACAGAACCTGATCTTGCTGGTTCAAGGCCTGTGTTTCATAGCTAACAATGCCACGATCAGGTTTGCGTTTGGAAGGTTGAATATCAGTGATGGTCACAATCACCCGGATTTCATCATCAGGGCGGGTCGGGCAGGGCCAACGCACATGCGAATCCGCCCCAATCAGACCATAAGCAACCGGGAAACATTCGGTCCATAAACGCATGATCACCGCAGCAGTATGCCAGCCACTGGCGGCCAGACCCCGGAAGATCGGATGCTGTTCGGCCTGTTCCGCATCGACATGAAACGGTTGCGGATCATAGGCATGAGCAAACTTTAGAATTTCGTCCTTACTCATGCGGTAAGAACGACTTTTAAACTCATCACCAATCTGCAGGTCTTCCAGATATAACATGTTCTATCCTTGTTCTTTTGTGTCGTGTTCTATTAAAAATCCGCCAGTCTGACGTTGCCATAGATGCGCATAAATTCCATTCAATGCCACCAGTTCATCATGTGTGCCTTGTTCAACAATCTTACCCTGATCCAGTACAATCAACCGGTCCATTTGCGCAATAGTAGAAAGACGGTGAGCAATCGCAATCACAGTTTTACCTTTCATCAGCTCATCCAGACTGCTCTGAATTGCCGCTTCAACTTCTGAATCCAGTGCACTGGTTGCTTCATCCAGAATCAGAATAGGTGCATCTTTCAGAAAGACACGAGCAATCGCAATACGCTGACGCTGACCACCAGACAGCTTGACGCCACGCTCGCCAACATAGGCCTCATAACCACGCTTACCGCGCATATCGCTTAGTTGCGGAATGAATTCCTCTGCCTCAGCTTTACGCACCGCCTCAAACATTTCTTCATCCGTCGCATTCGGACGACCATATTTGATGTTTTCAGCCACACTACGATGTAGCAGTGAAGTGTCCTGTGTCACCATGGCAATATTCTTGCGCAGGCTATCTTGAGTCACATCTTCAATATTTTGTCCATCGATTAAAATACGACCTTGGTCAATACGATAGAAATTCAGCAATAGCTGAATCAGGGTAGACTTACCGGCACCAGAACGACCCACCACACCGATTTTTTCACCCGGTCGTATGGTCAGGTTCAAACCATCAATCACGTTTTTGTCATTATAGGCAAAGCAAACATTATCAAATTTGATTTCACCCTGTCTCAGTTCCAGTTCTTTGGCATCCGGCTTGTCTTGAATCGAAATTGATTTACCCAGAGTTCCCATGCCGTCCTGAATGGTTCCGACATTTTCAAACAATTGCGAGGTTTGCCACATCAGGAATTCGGCAATACTGTTCAATTTCAGTACCATCGCCGTAGTTGCAGCAATAATGCCGAGCTGAGCCTGACCTTCCATCCATAACCAGATCGCTGTCCCTAATACACCGCCATAGAGTACGAGGCTCAGCAGTAAAATACTGATTTCATACTGGGCCCCCAGTCGCATCTGTTTATAAACCGTCACCATAAACTCTTGCATGGATGCTTTGGCATACTGGCTTTCACGGCCTGCATGAGCAAAAAGTTTAACGGTCTGAATATTGGTATAGGCATCGGTCACACGGCCAGTCATTACCGCACGGGCATCGGCCTGTTCATGCGAGATTTTGCTGAGACGGGGAATGAAATAGCTGGCAGCACAGATAAACAGTAGCAGCCATACCATCAGTGGAATAATCAGATAAGCAGAAATTGATCCGAGTACGATGTTAATGGTAATGAAATAAATCACTACATAGGCCAGCATATCGCCGAGAATGACCCAGAATTCACGGATCGCCAGTGAGGTCTGCATGACCTTGGCAGATAAACGACCGGCAAAGTCATTGTGGAAGAAATCCAGGCTTTGCTTGAGCAGCAGATTATGAAAACGCCAGCGCAAACGCATCGGGAAATTACTGTATAAAATCTGGTGCTTGATCAAGGATTGCGCACTGGCAAAGAAGATATTGGCCAGCAAGACTACAGTGAGTAAAGTCAGGTTGGTCGCATGTTGCTCCAAAAAGGTGTCTGGCTGACTTTGGCTGAGCCAATTGACCAGATCGCCAATTTTAGCATACAGCAAAGCCTCGAAACTGGCTGCACCCGCAGTACAAAGGACAAGAATCAACAGATAACGGCGTACGCCATAAGCCGCTTGCCAGACAAAAGGGAAAAAACTGGTGGGCAAGGGTTGGTTCAGATTTTTGGTGGGATAGGGATCTACCAGCCGTTCAAGCCATCGAAACATTAGTGTGCTCTTTTCTCATGCATTTTGCTTTTCACGGATTATAAAGGATTCTGTTTTTATAAGGCTGAATTAAGGTGAAATTGCCACAAAATGATTAACTAAATCAAACTTTAGGTTGCAAAGCTTAAAACCTGGAAAAGTTGATTTCAGGTAAATAAAAAATTTGAAAAGACATTGATGAGATTACATGTCTAAATCAATAAAAAAAGCCTGAAATGACGTATCATTTCAGGCCTGGAGTAACTGCGTTGAAATTAAGTAATAATTGGAGAAGCAGGCGCTGTAAATACTTCCTTAAAATCGCTACCTGAAGGTGCCTGATACACTTTCAGGCCAAATTCCGGAATAATTGCCAATACATGATCCATAATATCAGACTGAATGTTCTCATATTCAGTCCATACCGTGGTATTGGTAAAGGCATAGATTTCTAGCGGTAGGCCTTCACTAGTCGGCTGTAATTGACGCACCATCAGAGAAAAGTCTTTAGTAATACCTGGATGCTGTTGCAGATAAAATTCCAGATAGGCGCGGAACGTTCCTAAATTGGTTAAACGGCGCTGATTATATTGGGAATTATGCTGTAACTGCTGGTTGAATTTGACCAGCTCTTCAGTCTTGGTATTCAGATAATGATCGAGCAGGATAAAGTTTTTCAGTTTGGTCTGTTCTTCCTCACTCATAAAATGCACGCTGCTTTGATCAATATGAATCGAGCGTTTGATACGACGTGCACCAGCTTCCTGCATTCCTCGCCAGTTTTTAAACGTATCCGTCACTAACTTATTGGTTGGAATGGTCGTAACGGTTTTGTCAAAGTTTTGCACGGTCACGGTATGTAATGACATATCAATTACATCACCATCCGCATTCAGTGAAGGCATTTCAATCCAGTCACCGATACGCACCATGTCATAAGAAGAAATCTGTACTGAAGCCACCAATGAAAGAATCGTGTTCTGAAACACCAGCATCAGCACGGCAGCCATTGCACCGAAACCCGCCAGCAAGGTAAATACATCCTTTTTCAGGAAGGTACCCAGAATCATCAATCCACAGACAATAAAAATCAGCAGTTTCACCAGCTGCAAATAGCCTTTAATCGGTTTATTACGTGATTTGGGGTTGCGCTGATAAATCAGGTTGAAAATATTCAGCAATTCACCCAGTGCCAAGGCAATGGTCAGGAAAATAAAAGCCTGAGCACCCATCTGCACAAAGGTCTGCACTTTATCTGACAAGTGTGGAACCGTGCTGATCCCATTCATAATCACAATAGCGGGTACAATATTGGCAATACGGCGAATTACACTGTGTTCCGCAAAGATCGTGTTGTTGGCAAAAGGCAATTTGGAAATCAGTTTACGAATTCCACGAACAACAACCTGTTTGGCAAACAGATTGGCGATAAAAGCCAGCGCAATCACAATGCTTAAAGAAGACAGCATTTCCAGCCAAGGGTATTGATCTGCCCAATCTTGAATGTTCTGAATAAATCTAAACTGTTCCAACTGATCTTTCTCTTCAATATAAAAATGCCATACAGTTTATAGGCTTAGAAATTATTTATTAACCTTGAATAACGTTTTAAAACATATCTGTCCCGTTACAGTATTTTGATCCATCAATATTATGCTTATAAAAAGATACAAAAACAGATAGAGAAGCAGATTCTGCTTATTTAAAATTTGATTAACCAGCGGTCATCCTTATGACTTGTTGAAATGATCAGGAAAGTTTTAAAACTGTTAATTACATCAGATGAACAGGAGGCTTTATCGGCATTTCATATCAGCTTCTAAGTAGCTCAGCTATGATAAAGATGAATATTAAAGATCACCCTCCTACAAAAATACAAAGGGTAGAATTATGCAAAAACAGTTAGCAATTGCTGGTCTAGCCTTAGCGCTGAATGCCTGCGGTGATGGGAATGATGATATTTTTAGAGGTGTAGATGGTTCATCTTCAAGCCGCTTGACAGGTGTTTATCTCGGCAGTTTTGCAGATGAAAATTTGAGTCCGCGCTCTATTCTGGGTGTGATCGAGAAAAATAGTAATTTCTGGTTATTGTATTCACTGCCAGCAGATAATGGTTATACCGGTATTATGCGTGGGCAGTTTTCTTTATCGGGCAATCGCTTTAGTGCGACCAACATTCGCGACTATAATTTTGCCTTGAATCAAACTGCTAGTGTAACCCTGAATGGTCATTATACGGCGGAAAAGAACCTGCAGGGAAACGTCAATAATACCAATAATCGGCCTTTTAACCTTATTTATAATACAGATTACAGTCGTGACAATACCAGTATATCCAGCCTGCAAGGACGCTATAGCGGTCGAACCACGACTTTAACCAATAATGTAATTACTACAGTCAATATCGACCGTAGCGGAGTGGTGACAGGAATTGTCGGCGATCAGGACAAGTGTGCATTTGCAGGAAGAGTGAGTTCGGAAAACAATGCGCCATATTTTAATATTCATCTGGTCTTAACAGGTTCTGCAAGTTCCGACTGTTTGAATGGTGCACAGGAAGTAGATGGGATATTGCTGAACCAGATTGATAGCCAGTCAATTTATATGATGGCCGAGAACAGCAATCAGCAGGATGCAATTCTGTTTATTGGACAGAAAACTCAAAATTGATCTTAGTCAGAAAGATTTTTAAACAAAGCATCTAAGGGTGCTTTTTTATGATCTAATTTAAATGAGTTTTGACTTTTCAAATTAAATCATTCATTTTAAAACCATAATTATTTTAAGTACTTAATATAATATTGTTGATTAAAAATGCGGGGATAATATGACGATCTTTGTGGTGACCAGCCCGAAACGAGGGTCAGGTAAAAGTACCTTGGCGATGAATCTGACAGAATATCTGCGTCTTCAAGCCAGAACACTTTATATTGATACCGATGACGACAAGCAGAATTTTGAATGGGTGGCTTTGCATCGTACAGGTTTTGGCTTTGAACATATTTCCTTAAAAGACCATCCAGATGAGTTAATGCGGCGTGTAGAACAGGTCAAAACTCAATATGATGATATCGTGATTGATATCGCCGGGCATGATAGTTATGCATTGCGCTCGGTGTTGATGCGAGCAGATAAGCTGATTATTCCTATGTCAGCAGAGGCTGAAGAGCAGGAGATGTATAGCCAGATGCTGCAACTGGCCATCAGTGTTGCACAGCTTAATACCCAGTTAAAAGTCTATGGAATACTGATGCGTGTACCTCAGCAGATCGAAATCTCGCAAATTGAAGCAAATCAGAATTTGCTCAAAGGCATTCCTGGTGCACATTTTTTGAATACTATTATTTATGAGGATGAAGCCTTTGATGATGCAAAGAATTTGGGCTGTAGCATCTGGGAACATTCACCAGCACAAGGGCAACGTTTTGATCAATTTATTCAGGAGCTAATGGCTGATACAGCACAGCCAGTTTGATTGTCTACCTCGAATCATTATGTTAATAGTGCTTAAAAAAAGCTCCCGAAAATAGGGAGCTTTTGGCTTTCATGGATTACCACATCAGGTCATCCGGAATCACATATGCTGCATATGGATCTTCTTCATCGGTGGTCTGTTCATTCTTCTCGGAATTATTCACAATGATAAAGCCTTCCATTTTGGCATTGATACGATCCGCCAGCGCTTTAGGCAGGAAAGCATAGCTGTCATTTTCGCGGGCGATCACCAAACTGCCTGCAACCAGGGCATTATAAATTTGCTGATTCAGATAGACTTTCTTGATTTTAGAATCATCAATAAACTGATAGGAAATCTCACCATCAGTATCGCGAATTTTATGCTGATTGATCATTTGCATGATGGCAGCTTTGAGTTCTTTTTCCTGCAGCGCTGCCTTTTTCTCTTGTTCAATGGCCTGATCTTTTGCCAGTTTCTCCTGTTTGGCCTGTTCAATTTTCGCCTTGATTTCAGCTTCACTGCTATCACCAGTGCGCTTTTCATGAATGGCCTGCTTTGACAATTTTTTTGCTTTCTTATTATCGACCAGACCTGCCTTTAACAATTGTGCCTGTAGTGCGTTTTTAACCATGAGTATTTCCAGAGAATTAATGCTGTAAGCGTCGATAACGTAAATAAATGATCCAGTAAATCAGGCTTAGACTAAGGCTGAGTGCTGCCGGGATCAGGAATGCGTTTAATTTTAAATAAGGATAAATACAGCTGGCAAGAATACCGCCAATTAAAAATCCGATCAGGATCAGTAAATGCAGGATAGTCCGTCGAGATTCAACTTCCAGTCCACGCAACTTATAGCCTAACGACAGCCCAAGATCGGTTAATACACCAGATAAATGCGTAGTGCGGATAATCGTTCCTTTATAGTGACTGACCATGGCATTTTGCACACCCATCGCCACACAGGCCCACAGCAAGCCATAATGAGGAAAATATGGTAGCAAGATCCAGCACAGGATAATAAAAAGAGCCACCAGACTGAGCGGATATCCATAACGGCGGCCTAGCTGAAAGTGGCTATTTCCCAAGATAAGACCGCTATACATTGAGCCAATGACATAACACGCAGTAACCAGGCACAGATAGAGAATCTGTTCAGGCTGCCATTGCACCAGTGCCATGGCCAGCATACTGATATTGCCGGTCATATGGGAAACGGATTGGTGCAGGAGAGTAACCAGACCGAGTACATTAATCATGCCGGCATTTACGGCAAGAAGAAATGCACCCAGTTGAACCCAGATGGGTAAACGCTGTAATGGCATAAGAACTCAACATCTATTGGCAAAATATTGAATTATCAATATAAGATCAATTAGATGCGCGGTCTACAGCTGTAGTAAATAAAACGTCAGTTGATGAGTTGAGCGCAGTTTCAGTTGAATCCTGCAACACGCTAATCACCATACCGATTGCAACGACCTGCATTGCGATATCAGAAGAAATACCAAACAGGCCACATGCAACTGGAATCAGCAGCAATGAGCCGCCGGCAACACCAGAGGCACCACACGCAGAAACAGTTGCAACCACAGACAGAATAATCATGGTGGTTAAATCAACATGGATGCCTAACGTATTTACCGCTGCAAGCGACAACACGGTAATAGTCACAGATGCACCCGCCATATTGATGGCTGCACCTAGTGGAATGGCTACACTTGAAGTTGATTCAGACACACCTAAGCGTTTCGCCAGATCCAGATTTACCGGAATATTTGCAGCTGAGCTACGGGTAAAGAATGCAGTGATGCCACTTTCGCGCAAGCAGGTAAAGACTAGTGGATAAGGATTGGCACGTGTCACCAGTGCAACCAGTAATGGATTCACTACCAGTGCTACGAACGCCATCGTACCAAGCAATACTGCCAGCAAATGACCGTAGCTTTCTAAAGTTTCCAGACCCGCTTCGGCAAAAGTAACTGCTACCAGACCAAAAATACCGACAGGTGCAAAGCTAATTACCAGACGGATCACATGGTTAATGGCATTTGCTGCATCATTTAATACGGTTTTAGTGGTTTCAGATGCATGACGGAATGCAATGCCCAGTGCCACTGCCCAAGCCAGAATACCAATAAAGTTCGCTTCAGCAATTGCAACCACTGGGTTCGCAACAAAGCTGAGCAGCAGATTTTTCAGGATTTCACTTAAACTGCCTGGTGGTTGTAAGTCACCTTGTGCAGCGACGTCAAGGAACAGCGTACTTGGAAACATGATGCTGGCAATTACAGCACTCACTGCGGCCAGGAACATGCCGATCGCATACATGTACATGATCGGGCGCATACGGGAGTTGCCTTGACCCACTTTAAAGTTAGCAATGGAAGCTAGAACTAAAATGAAAACGAGGACAGGAGCGACAGATTTAAGAGCTTTAATAAAAAGGTCGCCTAGCAGACTGAGGTAGGGCGCATATTCTGGAAAAACCAGCGCGACACCAATACCAAGTATAATGGCAATGATGATTCGGGAGACTAAACTCATACGCGAAAGGGCAGAGAACATAAGGTTGCCTTGTGTAAATTACGAGGGCTAAATGCGGAAAAAATTTGCGTTATTTTATACTTAAAATTCTATGTGCTTAAAATATATTTTCAGTTTAAATATAAGTTTATGAAAATAAATGATAATTATAGAAAACCATCTGTATTTTTTGTCTATATTTTACGTAAAATTAGATCTTAGATGAAATTTTAGGATGAAAATGTATACCATATATTTATTATAGAAATGCTCTTAAAAAAGTGATCAATTTTGCTGATACTACGAGATGCCTTCAAAATTAATCACGTTGTTCCTGGAATAGTCAAACGAGTTAAATGGAATAATCTTTACTGTGATCATTAAACAGATCGGGGGAGAGATCCCGAATTGCCTGATAGTGCGTCAGATAAATCCGTCCACTGAGATGTTTAAGCAATTTGGATTCCTGTAAGCGATCCATGACTGGTCCTTTCACTTCAGCAAAGTGTAGACGAATATTGAGTTTGGACAGTTCTGTATTCAGATCTTCCAGCATTTCCAGAGCACTAAGGTCAATAGCACTGATACTGGAACAGTTCAAAATGACATGCTTAAGCTGGTCTTTATCACCGACCGCATTAATCAAAAAGCCCTTAAAGGCATTAGCATTCAAGAAGCTTAGATTTTCATCAATACGCAAGGAAAGCACCTGATCTGAGGTCAGCACCTGATGGCGCTGCACATTGCGGAAATGCTGGGTGCCTTCAATCAGGCCGACTACTGCAATATGCGGACGGGAAATACGCCACAGCATCAGCACGAAGGTGGAAATAATGCCAATAATCAGACCTGTCGAGATATCAATCAGCACCACACCAAAGAAAGTTACCCACATGGCAATCCCGTCTGCTTTGGAATAGCGCCAAGCGTTCATAAAGGGCTGGAAATCAACCAGTTTCCAGATCGATACAATGATCGTGGCGGCAAGAATCGCCAGTGGCAGCTCTTCAAAGAAACCGGTAAAAAACAGGCTGATCAAAATAATCAGCAGAGAAGACAGTACACCCGCCATTGGCGTTCTGGCACCAGCATCCGCGTTGACCACAGTACGTGACAAGCTACCAGTAACTGGAAAGGCAGAACTGACTCCGGCACTAATATTGGCAATACCCAGTGCAATCAGTTCCTGGTTACTGTTTAGCTGGCTACGTTGCTGTAATGCTGTTGCTTGCGCGATAGACAGCGATTCCACAAAACTGATCATCGCAATCATGGTCGCGCCTGGCAGCAAGGTGAGCACTAAATCCCAGTTCCAGTGTGGAAAACTTAAAGGTGGAAATCCGGAAGGAATTGCACCTACCGTTTTGATCCCTTGTGTTTGCAGATTTAGATACACCACAGCCAAAATACCTAAAGCGACTAGCATTAATGGTACAGCACGCACCAGAAAATCAGTCGATCCGATCCGGCTTTGTACAGACTGGGATTTCAGAATTTTTGGAAGATAGATCAGCAGGCCAATGGACAGCAGCCCAAAAACCAGACTTGGCCAGTGAATCAGATGGAGATATTCCAGCAGGCTAAACACAAATTGCTGAAGATTATTGGCTTGTAATGGCACATCGATCAGAAACTTAAACTGTCCAACCGCAATCAGCAGCGCAGAAGCAATAATAAAACTCTGAATTACCGGATGGCTAATCAGCTGAATCAAAAAACCAAAACGCATCAAGCCTAATAATAGGGAAATGATTCCGACCATCAGCGCCAATAAAGTTGCTGCTTCGATATAGACGGGTGAACCGACTTCAAATAAAGGATTCAGCGTGGCGAAGGTCATCATGGAAATGATGGCCACAGGACCAATCGACAAGGTACTGCTACTACCTAGCATCGCGTACAGAATCATAGGCAGGATACTGGCATATAGCCCCATGATCGGCGGCAATCCAGCCAGCATGGCATAGGCCATACCTTGCGGCACCAGCATGGCAACCACAATTAACGAAGCCAGCACGTCGGACTTGAATTTAACCGGACTATAATGGCTTAACCATGACCAGGCCGGTAATAATTGCAGCAGTTTTGGCTTCGAATTGGACATATAAAAGTCTAAATCACAAATATAGATATATTATGCACATTTTCTGCTAAGAAATCATGGATAAAAGTGGAGCTTGATCAACCCTCATATAAAAAATGACCTGACCAGTTCTTAGCAATGATTCTGTTTCAAAGAGATGATCTACATATTGAAGATCATCTCCAGTGCCAAGAGGAATGTTTAGACTCTAGATAAAATGCTTAAGCTTTTGCACAGTACAGTTGATACAGCGTATTCAGGATGACCACCAGATTCTGATCTTTAATAGAATAGAAAATTTGCTTACCATCGCGGCGGGTACTGACCACATCACTTTTACGTAACATCATCAATTGCTGGGAAAGTGTAGGTTGCTGGATGTGGGTGAGATTTTCAATTTGGGAAACGTTGAGTTCCGCTTGGGAAAGATGACATAGGATGATGAGACGGTCAGTGTTTGCAAGCGATTTCAGGATGCCAACCACCTGATCAGCTGAATCACGCATGGTGGTGATTTCAAGATCGGTATTCATTCAGAATGTCCATAGAGATAAAATACAGCGCGAATGATTATAAAGGCCTGAATCCTTAAACATTTGGTAAAAATCACTTATTTTTATGGCTTTTTGTGAATTTAAATATCAATAAAAATTATATATTTAACATTAAATAATCAGTTATTTTTATTGTATATTAATAACTTATATAACAGTTGATTTGCCATAATAGAGTGCAGATTCCACTTTCTTCTACAAAATCTGAAAATACTTGTATGATGATAGTGCACTTCAAGCTAATAACATCAGGGATATACTAATGAGTACAGATGCAGCATTTCCTACGCCCAACAATCTGGGAATAGCGGTTTACAGTAACAATGCAGAAGCCATTGGCAATACACCTCTTGTGCGCATTAACCGTGCCATCACAGGCGGGGCAACTGTACTCGCGAAAGTTGAGAGCCGTAACCCGGCATTTTCGGTGAAATGCCGTATTGGTGCAGCGCTGATTGCAGATGCTGAAAAATCTGGCAAGTTAAAACCAGGCATGCACATTGTTGAACCAACCAGTGGCAATACCGGCATTGCACTGGCTTTCGTTGCTGCAGCAAAAGGCTATCCACTTACACTGACCATGCCAGCCAGCATGAGTATCGAACGCCGTAAAGTGGTCAAAGCCTTTGGTGCCAACCTGATTCTGACTGAACCTGCGAAAGGTATGAAAGGTGCAGTAGATGAAGCGGTTCGTCTGGTGACTGAACACCCTGAAACATATTTCCTGCCACAACAGTTTGAAAACCCGGCTAACCCGAAAATTCATGAAGAAACGACTGGCCCAGAAATCTGGGAAGCGACTGGCGGTAATGTTGATATTCTGGTCGCTGGTGTAGGAACGGGTGGTACCATTTCAGGTATTTCACGTTACTTCGAAAAAGTCCGTAACAAGCCGATCTATTCAGTTGCCGTTGAGCCAGCTGAGTCACCGATCATTGCTCAGGCGAAACGCGGTGAATCATTGACGCCTGGACCACATAAAATTCAGGGGATTGGTGCGAACTTTATTCCTGGTAACCTTGATCTTGATCTGGTAGATGAAGTCATTGCAATTGACAGTACTACGGCAGTGGAATGGGCACGTAAAACGGCATCGCAAGAAGGTATTCTGGTGGGTATATCAAGTGGTGCGGCGATGGCTGCGGCTGCACAACTTGCAGCACGTCCTGAAAATGCAGGTAAAAACATTGTGGTGATTTTGCCAGATGGTGGTGAACGTTACCTGTCATCGATATTATTTGAAGATATTTCTGCAGAATAATTTTCAGCAAGTATTTGGCAATACGTTAAAAGCCCGGGTTTATGATCCGGGCTTTTTTATTTTCACATAAAGACTTGACCTTCCAACTATAGGAAGGTTTAAGCTATAAGCTAGATTCAAACCATCAATAATATGAAGGAGATGTGCCATGCAGGAACTGTCAAACGCTCAGCTGTATCAAACGACTGTACAGATTGAAGGCATGACCTGTGCTTCTTGTGTGGCACGGGTAGAAAAGGCTTTAAAGAAAATTGAAGGCGTAGTTTCGGCTCATGTCAATCTATCTACGGAAAAGGCATCGATTAGTGCCGATCATATGATTCCCTGCGCCGAGATTATCCAGAAAATAGAGCGTGCTGGCTTTAAGGTGGCACAACAGAGATTCGAACTGGATATTGAAGGCATGAGCTGTGCCTCTTGTGCTGCCCGAATTGAAAAAGCCCTCAAAAAAATTCCAGAAGTGCTGGAAGCCAATGTGAATCTGTCTACCGAAAAGGCTTATGTCACTGCAGTCAGTTCTTTACAGCAACAGGTCTTGGTCAAAGCCATTCAGAAAGCCGGTTTTGATGTCAAAGCAGATCAGCTTGAACTAAACATTGAAGGGATGACTTGTGCATCCTGCGTAGCTCGGGTGGAAAAAGCACTCAATAAAGTGGAAGGTGTCACTGCGGCCAGCGTCAATCTGGCCACTGAAACGGCACAGGTTTCTGGTTCAAACCTGAATATTGCTAATCTGATCCAAGCAGTTAAAAAAGCCGGTTATGAGGCACAGCTAAAAACCGCAAAAGTGAATTTCACCGAGCAGCAAAATTTCCAGCATAAAAAAGCTGAAGAAACAGCTTCATTGTATCGTGATCTTTGGATTGCCCTGGCGCTGGCATTACCGGTATTTATTCTGGAAATGGGATCACATCTGCTTCCGTCCTTCCATCATTTTGTTGTGCATAATATTGGTATGCAGAACAGCTGGTATATCCAGTTTGTAATGACCACTTTGGTATTATTGTTTCCGGGGCGGCGTTTCTACCAGCATGGGATTCCAGCTTTACTGCGACTGGCACCTGATATGAACTCGCTGGTAACGGTGGGTACAGCGGCAGCATATCTGTTTTCAGTTATCGCAACATTCTTCCCATTTTTATTGCCGCAAGCCACCGTACATGTCTATTTTGAAGCGGCAGCGGTCATTATTGCCTTGATCCTGTTAGGTCGCTACCTAGAAGCACGTGCCAAAGGTAAAACCTCACAGGCGATTCAATACCTGATTGGCCTGCAGCCTAAAACTGCACGTGTCTTACAGGATGGACAATGGCTGGACCTGCCCATTTCCGAAGTCCAGCAGGATATGATCATCGAAATTCGCCCGGGTGAAAAAGTCGCAGTAGATGGTGTAGTGACTTCCGGTCATAGCTATGTCGATGAAGCGATGGTGACGGGTGAACCGGTGCCTGTGGCCAAAAATATTGATGATAAAGTTGTTGGTGGCACTATTAACCAGAATGGAACCTTGCAAATCCGTGCGACCGCCGTGGGTGAAGATTCAGTACTGGCGCAGATCATTAAAATGGTCGAGCAGGCGCAAGGTGCCAAACTGCCGATTCAGGCAGCTGTAGATAAAGTTACCTTATGGTTTGTGCCTGCGGTGATGGGTCTGGCCTTATTGACCTTTATAGTCTGGTTTCTGCTTGGTCCTGAGCCACAATTGAGTTATGCACTGGTTAATGCCGTGGCAGTTCTGATTATTGCCTGTCCATGTGCCATGGGCCTGGCAACACCGACCTCGATTATGGTCGGTACCGGTCGTGCGGCAGAAATGGGGGTACTGTTCCGTAAAGGCGAAGCTCTACAGTTATTGCAGCAAACTAAAGTTGTAGCAGTCGATAAAACCGGAACACTGACGGAAGGAAAACCTGTCATGACTGATTTTCAGGTGCTAGAAGGTTTTAATGAACAGCAGGTTTTACAACTGATCGCCTCGGTAGAAGCCAAGTCTGAACATCCGATTGCCTATGCGATTGTGCAGGCAGCAAAAGAGCAGCAGATCGAATTAATCGAAGTAAGTGAATTTGATTCGATTACTGGTGCCGGGATCAAAGCACAGATCAATAATCAGGATATCCAGATTGGTGCTGAACGATTGATGCAACAGCTGGGTTTAAATACCGAGCACTTTGCTGGAATAGCCTCTAAATTGGGACAAGAAGGCAAGACACCGCTGTATGCAGCGCTCGATGGAAAGCTCGCAGCTATTATTGCCGTAGCTGATCCGATTAAAGATACCACCTTTAAAGCCATTGAAGAATTGCATCGTCAAGGTCTGAAAGTCGCAATGATTACGGGTGATAATCCACATACGGCGAATGCGGTAGCACAACAACTCAAGATTGATCATGTAATTGCTGAAGTCTTACCTCATGAAAAAGTTGATGCCGTAAAAATGCTGCAAAAAGAGCATGGCATTGTAACCTTTGTGGGTGATGGTATTAACGATGCACCGGCACTCGCGCAGTCAGATGTCGGCATGGCGATTGGTACGGGGACTGATGTTGCAATTGAAGCAGCAGATGTAGTGCTGATGTCCGGTAATATGCAGCATGTCGCCACCGGCATTGGCATCAGTCAGGCCACCATCAAGAATATTCGACAGAACCTGTTCTGGGCCTTCGTCTATAATATTGCATTGATCCCAATTGCTGCGGGTATCCTGTATCCATTCTTTGGCATCCTGCTTTCGCCAATGTTTGCCGCAGGTGCAATGGCTTTGTCATCAGTATTTGTTGTTAGCAATGCCTTGCGTTTAAAGTTGTATCAGCCACTATCAGCACAGGAGTAAATCAGTGAATATTGGACAAGCCGCCAAACGATCTGGTATCTCGGCCAAAATGATTCGCTATTATGAAGAGATTGGTCTGTTACCTGCGCCGAAACGTAGTGAAAGTGGCTATCGTGACTATAGCGATGCTGATATCCGTATGCTCGGTTTTATCCAGCATGCACGCGAGCTGGGATTTTCCTCGGAACAGATGAAAGAGCTGTTAGGGTTATGGCAGAATGAAGTGCGGCAGAGCATTGAAGTCAAACAGCTGGCACAAAAACATATCACTATACTGGAACAGAAAATTCAGGATATGCAGGCCATGGTCAAAATTTTGAAGCAATCAGTCGCGCGTTGTGCTGGTGATGAGCGTGCAGATTGTGCAATTTTGAAAGATATCGAGCAGGGACTGGATACAAATCCCCCCTCCAGCCATCACTCAACTTCAAGTTAGAATAAATTATTCCTAAGGAGATAAGCGCATGAAATTTCGTATTGAAAATATGACCTGTGGCGGTTGTGCACGTAGTATTACTGCAACCATCAAGGATCTGGATGAACATGCACGTGTTGAAATCGACGTAGAGAAAAAGCTGGTTGAAGTAGAAACTGGCGTACATCAGGATGAAATCGTTGCTGCACTGACTGAAGACGGTTTTCCACCTGTAGCAGTATAAGTAGCGATACGAAAGCAAGCCTGACCTGTGTGTCAGGCTTTTTTTATGCAGAGGTATTGTTGGGTGCAATCATTAAAGCTTGATTGACATAGAGTTCAATCAATCTTTCACGAGAACCGATAGCTTTTTGATAGCTGGTTGAATTCAGTAACAGGGAAGCGCCATAGGTCACTGTCCAGATAAAAGACAGATAATCCCGGATCGACATGCTACTGTTATTAGCATCCAGATATTCACGAGTAAGGTCACGGATACTCAGAATCCGTTCTTCACGGACCTGATACAGTTCCTGAAACAGCTCTTTCAGACCTTTTTCAGTATTGGTCAGGCGCTCCTCAATCATATGCAGCAAAATGGTTCGATTGGAATTGTGCAAATGATAAAGCATATATTCCGATACATAAGTCCTGAAGTCAGTATTAAAACGTTTGGAAATCTCTAGAAGACGTTGTTCATTTAAAATAATCAGTTCCAGATATAGCTGGTTTTTGCTTTTAAAATGCTTGTAAATGGTCCCCTTGGCAATATCCATTTCACTGGCAAGTTCATTCAGGGTAATGTCTTCGTTATTATCCAGAAGCAGGCTCTCGGCCATGCTAAGAATTTTTTCTTTACGCAGAAGAAAGTTCTGTTGTCTTACACTACTCATCTTATCTTTACTAACGTGTCGAAAAAGAACAATAACAGCCTAATTATTTTCAGATTAAATGAATATCAAACTATGGTCGTGCATGGTAATAAAATTGTCTGATAATTGATCATTTACTGGCTAAATTCATGAAAATGACCAGGATCTGGTGGCTAAACGGCAATTTAGAAGATAATTCTCATTGTTTTATAACGTGACGGGGCAGCGATTTTAGCCGGGTAATTTTGACTCAGCTTCTTTAAATGCTTTGTCCAGTACATGACTATGAATAAAGCGCAGCTTGTTTTTCACCACTTCGGTAAGCGTAAACGGATAGGCATCTTCCAGTCCCATGCTACGATTCAGGGCATTCAGGTTAAACGTTAAAGTGATCCAGTTATCCAGAATGTGTTCAATGTCTTTGCCGCCAATCGGGCATTCATTAAAGGACATGCTGGCCAAGGTTTTACCATTTCCATCAACACGCAGACCACCATAAAAAGCGGTTTCCAGAGTGTCCATAATATGCAGATAATGCGCCCAGGTTTCAGCCCAATCTTCCCATGGGTGTGCCGTCGCATAGGTGCTGATATATTTTTCTTGCCAATTTTCTGGCGCACCTTCTTCATAATGGCGCTGCAGCGCAGTAGCATAATGCTGACGTTCATCACCAAAATAAAATCTAAATTCTTCAATTAGTTCTGGATGAAGATGCTGCATGATACTGAAATAAAAATGCCCACTTTCATGGCGGAAGTGACCCAAAAGAGTGCGATAATTTTCACCCATATCAATACGCGTGGTTTCCCGATACACCACATCTGCTTCAATGGCATTCATGGTGATCAGACCATTGGCATGCCCGGTTAACACTGGCTTACCATCCATAGGCAATAAAAAGTGAAAACGCAAACCAAATACATCATCATCTGTACGTTTTGGACGCGGCATCATATTCATGCGCTGGGTAAGATATAAAAAGCGCCGTTTGGCCTCTTCAAGTCGCCGCCAGTAGGTAATAACGTCGGGATCATCCAGATTGGGAATGATATGGGTCAGCTGACAGGACTCGCAGTAGTCCTCATCGCAATCGCCCGGAATCATCCAGTTACAGACCTGATAATGGGTATAGTTATAGCAAGGCTTATAGTGCGTGGCACGATATTCTGATTTCAGCGGAATCCACTCATCTTCACTGATTTTTTCAAAAGTGCACATGTCCTTTTCCGATGCGATATAACCAATCGGAGATTTGCAGTGATGGCATTCAGTAGAATAAAAAAAGATCTGATGCTCACATTTGGGACATTCAAAATATTTCATTTTCACTCCGTGAAAAGCGTGGAACCGCTAAGCCCGAGTAGTTTTACTTAAATCCAGTTGCTAGCATATCATTTAAATAAAATTAAATAATTCAGCTATTTAAATCAAACCAACTAAACTATTAACTCAGCTGGCTGCTCTTATATTTTAGCCGCAGTTGAAGATAGGTGAAATGTCATTCGTAATTTTTATGTAAGAAAATTGAATCCAATATCTTGGCACGATAAATGCTTTATTTTGATGCAATATTTTTTGTTTTTTGATCAATTGTTCCGCTTTGGAACGTGATGAATCAAATTGATGCATATAGGGCCAAGATGAAGATTTTTACCCAACGTCTGGAAGATGCCAGTCACTCTACTGATATTGAAAGCATTGAACTCAGCTTTGATACGCGTCAAAAAAGCCGTTTCCGCGCTACGCTAAAAAATGGCACCGATATTGGTGCAGACCTGCCACGTACCGGGATTTTACGTAGTGGTTCAGTCATCGCCACCGATCATGGTGAATTGCTGCGTGTTAATGCCAAGCCAGAAACCTTGATGCAGGTCACTGCAGATCATGAATTTGATCTTTTAAAGGCAGCCTATCACCTGGGTAACCGTCATGTGCCACTGATGCTGACCCCAACGGCACTGTATTTTGAACCGGATCATGTACTGGCTGAAATGGTTGAAGGTTTGGGTTTACGTGTAGATACCGTACAACATCCGTTTGAACCAGAGAGCGGCGCTTATGCACAGCATCAGCATGATCACCGTTTAAGCCCAATCAAGTCATTGCATCATGTCGCACATTAAGGCTTCGCAACTACTCAGCCTGCTAACCCTGTCTTCGACGGCACTACCGGTCGGTGCTTACTGCTATTCACAAGGGGTTGAAAGCGCGATTGATACCGGTTTGATTCATGACGAAGCTTCCAGCATTGCCTACTTTAATGAAGTGTTGGAAATGCTATTGCTACGTTTCGAACTGCCAATTTTAAAACGCTTAATGCAAAGCTATGACGATGAAATCATATTTCAGCATTGGGCTGAAATTTACAGGGCAAGCCGTGAAAGTAAGGAATTACTGGCAGAATCCCAGCAGCTGGCATTTTCACTAAATGCCTGGATTCGCGATGTACTCAAGCGACCAGTAAAAGTCAAAAAACAGTATGGCTACGTTCCAGTCTATGCCCAGTTATGTGGCGAATTGCATTTAGAAGACGATGATGTCCTGACTGCTTATGCATTTGCTGTTCTGGAAAATCAGGTATTAGCCGCTGTGAAAACAGTGCCTTTGGGGCAAATGAGTGGCCAGCGGATTCTCTGGCATCTGCATGGAGAAATTCCGGCACTTATCGAGCGTGCCATTAACCTGAGTGATGATGAGATGAGTAGCGCTTTGCCGAATTACGCCATGCTGAGTATGCGCCATGAAAATCAATATTCCCGTTTATTTAGATCTTAAAAATTAAAGGAAAAATTATGTCAGAACGTAGTCCATTACGCGTTGGAATCGGTGGCCCAGTGGGTTCAGGTAAAACTGCTTTAACCCTGAATTTGTGTCAGGCCTTGCGAAATAAATACAACATGGCCGTGGTCACCAATGACATTTATACCAAGGAAGATTCGAACTTCCTGACCCGTAATGAAGCCATGTCGCCTGACCGTATTGTCGGTGTTGAAACTGGTGGCTGTCCCCATACTGCGATTCGTGAAGATGCCTCGATTAACCTCGCTGCAATTGATGACCTGTGTGAAAAGTTTGACGGACTGGAGCTGATCATTATTGAAAGTGGTGGCGACAACTTGGCCGCGACATTTAGCCCAGAACTTTCAGACTTAACGCTTTATGTGATTGATGTTGCGGGTGGTGAAAAGATTCCACGTAAAGGTGGCCCGGGTATTACCAAATCGGACTTACTGATCATTAATAAAACCGACCTAGCACCGATGGTGGGTGCAAATCTGGATGTTATGGATCAAGACGCAAAACGTATGCGTGGCGAGAAACCATTTTTATTTTCCAATATGAAAACCAAAGATGGTCTTGAGCAAATTATTGAATTTATCGAAAAACAAGGTCTGTTTAGGGCTTAGGGTGGTTAGTCAGGATAAGTGCACAACGAAATGAATAGCGTGGTAGAAGCAGAACGCGGCTCAGCAGCAAAACTCTGGTTTGCACGTTTGCAACTGGGTTTTGAGGCAGATTGCAGTAATGGACGAACCATTCTGCAGCATCGCAAGCATGAGGGCCCGGTTCGTGTGCAAAAAATGCTGTGGCCTGAAAAAACCGGAGTCTGTCATGCAATTATTGTACATCCACCTGCCGGAATTGCCGGAGGAGATCACCTGAGTTTCGATATGCGCGTCGGAGCAAATGCGCACGGACTGGTGACCACACCAGGTGCAGGTAAATGGTACAAGACCAATCTGAAACAGGCCTATCAGCATATTGATATTCGTGTGGAAGAAAAGGGGATTTTTGAATGGCTGCCGCAGGAAACCATGTTATTTGATGGTGCCAATGCACATGCGTCCACCACCATTCATTTAGATCAAACTGCCAGTTTTATTGGCTGGGATATGCTGGTAATTGGCCGTCAGGCAAGATACGAGCAGTTTGAGCAGGGCGGTTATCGCAGCCGTTTTCTACTGTATCGCGGTGCAAAGCTATTGGTTGCAGATCAGCTGAAATTCTCCGGACAGGATCGCTGGTTAAACTCCTGTCTAGGTATGAATGGACATGCTGTGATGGGCAGTCTATGGGCTGTACCGCCTGAAAAATATCGTGCAAGTTTTTATTTGGATGAGCACATCGACCTGATTCGTGAACTCATCATGCGTATGGATGTGCCGGTGACATTAACGCTACTCGATGATGTGCTGACGGCGCGTTATCTCGGGGATGACGTGCGCCAGTGTCATGATGCATTTGCTGCGATTCGTGCACGGCTGCGTCGTTACTGGTTTGGACTAGATGAAGAGTTTCCGAGGATTTGGCGAACGTAATCCCTCCAGACCTTTCTTTGATAAAGGGAGGAGAAAATCTCTTTTTCTCAAAGAGGGATTTAGGGAGATTAAAGAATCGTTCGACTCGTAAAAGAGAGGATCAACTATTTTTACCTTTCCTTTGTGTAGCAGTGTTACTTATCTCCTAAAAGGAGAAGGAAATTTATTTTCATTGTCCCTCCCTTTGGGAGGGAGCTAGAGGGAGGGGCTATGACAATGAAGGTTCACCTCACCCTAAGCCTCACTTGCACGTCGCTTTTAAAGCAATGCTTAAAAGCTCGTTCAGGAGAAGGAATACTGAATGAATTTGCACACATTTTGCATTAAAAATATTGAAGAAATAGGAAATAGACATGGAACTAAATCCGACTGAAAAAGACAAAATGCTGATTTTTACTGCAGGACTGGTGGCAGAGCGCCGTAAAGCACGCGGGCTGAAATTGAATTACCCGGAAGCCATTGCCTTTATTTCTGCTGCTTTACTGGAAGGTGCACGTGATGGCATGAGTGTGAGCGAGTTGATGCACTACGGTACGACTTTACTGACTCGTGATGATGTCATGGACGGCATTGCTGAAATGATTGCCGAAGTTCAGGTTGAAGCGACCTTTCCCGATGGCTCTAAGCTCGTCACTGTGCATCAACCAATTGTCTAGGAGCATCATATGATTCCGGGTGAAATTTTTACGCCAGATACTGATATTGAAATGAATGTGGGCAGACAAACCTTAAGGATGACCGTGGCCAATGCGGGTGATCGTCCGATTCAGGTGGGTTCACATTTTCACTTTGCCGAGGCCAATGATGCTTTGCAATTTGACCGCGAAAAAGCTCATGGCTATCGCTTAAATATTGCAGCAGGAACAGCCGTTCGATTTGAGCCTGGACAAAGCCGTGATATTGAATTGGTGGCTTTAGCCGGTAAGCGTGAAGTGTATGGCTTTGCAGGTCGGGTCATGGGCAAGTTGGACTAAAGGAATACTTATAAAATGAAAATGTCACGCCGCGCTTATGCGGAAATGTTTGGTCCAACAGTTGGCGATCGTGTTCGTTTAGCCGACACCGAACTGTTTATTGAAGTGGAACAAGACCTCACCACTTATGGGGAAGAGGTTAAATTTGGTGGCGGTAAAGTCATTCGTGATGGAATGGGGCAATCTCAGCTTTTAGCCGATGACGTTGCTGATACTGTGATTACCAATGCGCTGATTGTCGATTGGTGGGGTATTGTCAAAGCAGATGTTGGTTTGAAAAATGGCCGCATCTGGAAAATTGGTAAAGCAGGCAACCCTGATATTCAGCCTGATATTACTATTCCATTGGGTGCTGCAACCGAAGTCATTGCAGGTGAAGGGCAGATTCTCACTACTGGCGGTGTGGATACCCATATTCACTGGATTTGCCCGCAACAAGTGAAAACGGCATTGATGTCAGGTGTGACCACCATGATTGGCGGTGGTACAGGGCCTGCGGCAGGCACATCAGCAACCACAGTGACACCGGGGCCTTGGCATATCTCGACGATGTTACAAGCCATTGATGATTTACCGATGAATATTGGTTTACTCGGTAAAGGAAATTTAAGTCAGCCTGAGCCGATAGCCGAGCAAATTAAAGCTGGTGTAGTCGGTTTAAAACTGCATGAAGACTGGGGTTCAACACCTGCTGCCATCGATAACTGTTTGACGGTGGCAGATGAATTTGACGTGCAAGTCGCAATTCACACGGACACACTAAATGAAAGTGGTTTCCTGGAAGAAACTTTGGCAGCCTTTAAAAACCGGACCATTCACACCTACCATACTGAAGGTGCCGGCGGTGGACATGCACCTGATATTTTAAAAGCCATTGGTCAGCCGAATGTATTGCCATCATCCACTAATCCAACCCGTCCTTATACCATCAACACCATTGATGAACATCTGGATATGTTGATGGTCTGTCACCATTTAGATCCTGCCATTTCGGAAGATGTGGCGTTTGCGGAAAGTCGTATTCGCCGTGAAACCATTGCTGCGGAAGATATTTTGCAGGATTTAGGTGCAATTGCCATGATGTCATCGGACTCGCAAGCAATGGGGCGTGTCGGTGAAGTCGTGATTCGCACATGGCAAACGGCACATAAAATGAAAGTGCAGCGTGGGCCTTTAGAGGGTGACAATGCCACGCATGATAATAATCGTGTAAAGCGTTATATCGCCAAATATACGATTAACCCTGCCATTACGCATGGTTTGAGTCATGAAATTGGTTCGGTGGAAGTGGGTAAACTTGCCGATTTAGTCTTATGGAAACCTGCATTTTTTGGGGTAAAACCATCCATGATAATTAAAGGTGGCATGATTGCAGCTGCGCCAATGGGCGATATTAATGCGTCTATTCCAACACCGCAGCCTGTACATTATCGTCCAATGTTCGGTGCCAATGCCCGTGGTGTGCATAACACCTGTATTACCTTCTTGTCGCAAGTGGCGATAGAGGCAGGTGTGCATGAAAAGCTCGGTCTGAAAAAGTTGATTAGTCCATGTAAAGGCACACGTGATATTCAGAAAAAAGACATGAAGTTGAATACTTACTGTCCTGTGATGGAAGTTGATCCTGAAATTTATGAAGTTCGGGCGGATGGGAAGTTGTTGACTTGTGAACCCGCGGAAGTATTGCCGATGGCGCAAAGGTATTTCTTGTTTTGACAAACAAAGCCCTTGTAAAAGGGCTTTTTCTAACCTCGTACTAAGAATTTCGTATCATTTCTATTATCCTTAAAGAACCAGTAATCTCTAATATATGAAAAAAAAGTAACCTCACTAAAAGCGATTAATCCATAGCAAATTATTAAAGAAAGATTTTTATGCCAACCATCAACACACAAATGAAGAATAGTAAATGAAATAAGAACCCCGCTAGCAATACGCAATAAATTAATACATGTATTGAATAGCTCGTATGACAGTTTTTTTAAAAACTCCTTGTTTCTATAATTAAAAAAATAATAAAAAAACCATAAGATTATTGCGATAACAAAAAGGATTGAGTAATGTAAAAGATTAGGAGTTTGAAAGTTTCCATTGTAACCAGCTATTAACTCCTCAATACCTTTGGCTTCAAGAAGTAAATATGTTATTGCCATTAAAACTAGAGAGCTTAGTAACATAATCGAAAGTTCTAATTTTAATAGTTCACGTATTTTTCTAGCAATCATTTAATATCTCCTTTTTTTCTCTATTATCAGTATATTGGATAGCGTATTTAAGAGCTATACGACATAAAATGACGTTATAAACTCCAAACTTTCCGCTATCAACTTCAAACCCTTTTTTAATTAGTCATCTCATCTGCAAAGGCTTAAAATTATTTCACTTTTAACCTAACAGCAGATGAGACATGGCAATCAGTTGGATCTTCTTTACCTTAATGGCCGCATTCATGCAGGCATGGCGTAATGCATTTCAAAAACAACTGAGTTCAACTGTCGACGTTTGGGGCGTAACGCTTGCGCGTTTCTTGTTTGGTTTTCCACTTGCATTTATCTATATCCAACTGCTGTACCATTTTTACCCAGTCATAGAAGTAGTTCATTTTACTGCAAAGTATTGGATATATATTTTCATTGCAGGAGTGAGCCAAATTCTTGCCACTGTACTGATGGTGCAACTGTTTAAACAAAAAAATTATGCTATTGGTGTTGGTTTAGCCAAAAGTGAAGCCATCTTAGCCGCGATTATTGGCGTGGCTTTTCTATCAGATCACTTATCGTTCTTAGCCTGGATTGGCGTACTCATTGGGGGGTATGCAGTATTTTTACTAAGTAAAGGCAACCAACTGAGTGGACTTTCTGCTAAAACGTTGATGATCGGGGTGGGTAGCGGACTTTGTTTTGCCATTACGTCACTTTTAGTTCGAGAAGCCAGTCTAGAACTAACTAATTTGCCTGTATTACACCGTGCATCTTGGGTGTTGATTTCAGTCATTGGCTTCCAATGCATCAGTATGCTCATTTACCTAAGCCTATTTAGCCGTAAAACACTCGTCGCTATGCGCGAACGTATGGGACTGACTATGAAAGTAGGCTTTTGTAGTTTCACAGCATCCCTTGGTTGGTTTACTGCCATGAGCATGATGAGTGTACCGGTGGTGAAAACCTTAGGTCAGATCGAGATTTTATTTAGTATGCTGATCTCGGCGTATTTCTTTAAAGATAAACTGGCCAAGGCTGAACATTGGGGACTGGTGCTGGTGGTGATTGCGGCAATTTTAGTGATTTGGGCTTAATTCTTATTTAATTTGATCCAGAAAAAAGCCACTGACGAACAGTGGCTTTTCTACTATTGCGATGCGCTTTTTAAGCTGCAATAAATTCTTGCACTGCCTGATTAAAAGCTTCAGGTTGTTCAATATTTGAAATATGCGAAGCATTGATTTCAAATAGTTGGCTGTTGGCAATACGATCTACCATATACTGACCATCAGCCACAGTCGTTACAGGGTCTTGCTGACCTGCAACCACTAAAACTGGCACAGTAATGTCTTTCAGTTGTTCGCGTACATCCGCTTTAGCCAAAGCTTCGCAACAGCTCGCATAACCTTCGGCGCTGCCAGCTGCCAAGTCGTTTTGAAGATTATTGACCACTGTCGCGTTGCTTTGGATAAAGGGTTCAGTAAACCAGCGTGATGCTGCTGTCGAAGCAATCGGCTGTAAACCTTGTTCGCGTACCAATGCGGCACGGTCATTCCAAGCCTGTTCTTGACCAATTTTTGCTGCAGTATTACATACCACCACCTGATTAAAACGTTCAGGGCGATGAATCGCTAACCATTGACCTGTTAAACCACCCATAGAAATACCACAGAATGTAGCTTTTTCAACATTCAAATGATCGAGTAGATTTACAACATCTTGACCCAATTGATCAATGCTATATGGGCCTTGTGGTGCAGAGGAAGCCCCATGACCACGGGTGTCATAGCAGATGACAAAATAATCTTTCTGGAAAAAATCAATTTGTGGCTGCCACATTTTGAAGTTTGTACCCAGTGAATTTGAGAAAACCAGTGCAGGTTTTGCAGCATCACCAAAAGTCTGGTAATTAATTTGTGCATCATTTGATGTAAATGTTGGCATTGAAATCCCTCCCGACCTCCCTTTCTTGCATTTGATTCAAAGCAATACTTTAAATCTACATTCAGGGAGGAGGTTTATCTTTTTAATAGGTTGTTAGACGCGTTCAATAATCAAAGCGATACCTTGACCGACACCAATACACATTGAGCAAAGACCGTATTTACCGCCAGTTTGTTCAAGCTGGTTGAGTGCAGTCGTCACCAGACGCGCGCCTGAAGCACCGAGCGGATGACCTAAGGCGATCGCACCACCGTTTGGATTGACTTTCTCTGAACCGTCTTCAATGCCCAAGTCACGGGTGCATGCCAATGCTTGAGCAGCAAAAGCTTCATTCAGCTCGATCACATCCATCTGCTCTAAAGTAAGGCCTGTTTGAGCAAGCAGCTTTTTGATGGCAGGCGCAGGACCAAAGCCCATGATGCGCGGTTCAACACCGACAACGGTTGAGCCAATGATTTTGGCACGCGGTTTTAAGCCGTATTGTGCAATGGCGTCATCGGATGCAATCAACAGTGCTGTTGCACCATCGTTAATGCCTGATGCATTACCTGCTGTGACTGTACCGTCTGCTTTTACCACAGGTTTCAGTTTCGCCAACGCTTCTGCAGTGGTAGACGCACGTGGATGTTCATCTTTATCCACGACCACCGGATCGCCTTTACGTTGTGGAATCACCACCGGAATGATTTCTTTATCAAAGAAACCTTTGGCTTGTGCTGCAGCTGTACGTTGCTGGCTGGTCAGGGCAAATTTGTCCTGATCGGCACGGTTAATTCCGAACTGTTCCGCCAGATTTTCAGCCGTTTGCGGCATGGTTTCTACGCCGTACATTTCTTTGAGTTTCGGATTGATAAAACGCCAGCCCATGGTGGTGTCTTCAATCTTCTGGCTACGGCCATACGCCGTTTCTGACTTGCCCATGACAAATGGAGCGCGCGACATGCTTTCTACACCGCCGGCAATAATCAGATGGGCTTCACCGGCTTTAATCGCACGTGCTGCCATTGCGACTGCATCCATCGATGAACCACACAGACGGTTTACTGTCGTTGCCGGCACCTGGTAAGGCAAGCCTGCAAGCAGTGAAGACATGCGACCGACGTTACGGTTGTCTTCACCGGCCTGGTTGGCACAGCCATAAATCACGTCATCAACCCGTTCCCAGTTCACCGAAGGATTACGTTCCATCAAGGCTTTGATTGGCACTGCACCTAAGTCATCTGCACGGACAGGCGCGAGGCCGCCGGCATAGCGGCCGAATGGGGTACGGATGGCATCGATAATATATGCGTTTTTCATTGTGTATTTGCTCACATATTTAAAAGAAGAAAACTCCTCCCTTTTTAAAGGGAGGTTGGGAGGGATTTAATGAAGTAATTTTATTCTTCAAAAAATCCTCCCTAAATCCCTCCTTTAATAAAGGAGGGATTTCCCCTTAATTTGATTGAGTCGCATCAATCAGTTTGGCGCCAGTCAATGACTGCAATTCTTCAAATGACAGACCTTTAACTTTCTCAATCACTTTCATCCCTTCAGGTGTCACATCAATCACACAAAGATCGGTATAAATACGATCAACACATTTCAGGCCTGTAGCCGGATAAGACAGTTCAGCCACAATTTTTGGCTCGCCTTTTTTGGTCACGTGATCTGTGGTAATAAAGACTTTTTTCGCACCCACAGCCAGATCCATCGCACCGCCGACTGCTGGAATTGCATCTGGAGCACCAGTATGCCAGTTGGCCAGATCGCCATTTTCAGCGACCTGGAAAGCACCCAATACGGCGATGTCTAAATGACCGCCACGCATCATGGCGAAAGAATCACCATGATGGAAGAAAGAACCGCCTTCAAGTAAGGTCACGAATTCTTTACCGGCATTGATCAGCTCAGGATCGCGGTCTTCTTCAGCAGGAGGAGGACCGAAAGCCAACAAGCCATTTTCAGAATGCAGGAAGACGTCTTTATCGCTTGGCAGGTAGCTGGAAATCTTGGTCGGTAAACCAATACCGAGGTTCACATAAGCGCCATCAGGAATGTCTTGTGCCACACGTTCAGCGATCTGGTCACGGGTCAGTTTGCTATAGCTCATTATTTATCTCCGATGCCAATTATTGTGCAGGTTTAACTTGAACAACGTGTTGAACAAAAATTCCCGGGGTGATGATGTGCTCTGGATCCAGTGCACCGAGTTCAACCACTTCAGAAACTTGAGCGATGGTCACATCTGCTGCCATTGCCATGATCGGGCCGAAGTTACGCGCAGATTTACGGTAAACCAGATTGCCCCAACGGTCGCCTTGAGAGGCTTTAATTAAAGCAAAGTCAGCTTTAATCGGATTTTCTAAAACGTAGTCTTTACCTTCATAGTTCATGGTCGGTTTGCCTTCAGCCAGCAAAGTACCAAAACCGGTAGGGGTATAGATTGGACCTAGGCCCATACCAGCGGCCTGGATACGGCAAGCCAGATTACCTTGCGGTACCAGTTCCAGTTCAATTTTTCCTGCACGATAAAGCTCGTCGAATACCCACGAGTCAGACTGACGCGGGAAAGAGCAGATGATTTTACGGACAGCGCCAGCTTTAAGCAGTTTTGCTAAACCATAATCGCCATTACCGGCATTGTTGTTGACAATAATCAGGTCTTTAATGCCCAATTCGATCAGACCATCAATCAGTTCAGCAGGCTGACCCGCTGTACCGAAACCACCGATCATAATGGTAGAACCGTCCTTGATCTGGGAGAGTGCTTCTTTCAATGATAATGAACTTTTATCTATCATAATCTGGTCCTTACATATCCTAAACTGATGGATGTCTTTAAACTCGTTTTGAATCTGATGCTGTAACCGGAACTGCGTTACGGTTTTTCTGTGACAGCAGAAAATGTGCGACCAGGCCAATGCAAATTCCCCAAAAGACTGAACTCAGTCCCAGGAAATGCATGCCGGAAGCAGTCGCTAAAAAGGTGATCAGTGCTGCATCACGTTGCGACTCTTTGCCCATGGCCACGGAAATATTGGTGGCAATCGCACCCAGTAATGCCAGTCCCGCCAAAGCTGCAATGAGTTCTTTAGGCATCAGGCTAAACAGCATGACAATGCTGCCGGCAAATAAGCCGCCTAAAATATAAAAAAGCCCATTGGCCACGCCGGCGATATAACGCTTTTCTTTCAGTTCGTGGGCATCTTTGCCCAAACACAAAGCAGCTGTGATCGAGGCCAAGACAATCGTGATACCACCTACACAGGCTACTGCAAGCGAGGCAATACTCGTTGCACTAATAATCGGCTTGGCGGGCATGTCATAACCACTGAGTTTGATAATCGCCATTCCCGGTAAAAACTGGCCAGACAGGCTGACCAGAATCAGGGGAAGAGCCAGATTCAGGGTTGAACTCCAGGTCCATTCTGGTGCAATAAATTGCGGAATCGCCAGACTGAAATCTGCCGTGACCGGGTTAATCTTGCCGAGTAGCATGCTTAAAACCACACCGGCAATCAGCACCCAGACCATGGCATAGCGGGGACTAAAACGCTTGGCCAGCAAAAATACCGCCAGCATGCCAAAGACGATATAGGGCATGGTATCAGTCGCGGTGAACAGCCCTAAACCAAACTGCAGTAAAATCCCCGCCATCATTCCGGCAGCCACTTCCTGAGGAATCCAGGACAGCAATTTGTCGAAATAACCGGTGATCCCAATGAAAAAAATCACCACAGCAGAGGTGATATAGGCAGCAACCGCTTCATTGAGCGAAATATCGGGAAACAGCGTGACTAATAAAGCCGTTCCGGGCGCAGACCAGGCGGTGACGACAGGTATTTTGTATTTAATGGATAAAAAGATACCTGCGAGCGCAGCCCCAATAGAAATTCCCCAAATCCATGAAATCATCATGTCTGGGGAAACCTGAGCTTGCTGTGCCGCCTGGAAAAAAATGATCAGTGGCCCTGAATAGGAAATCAGCACTGCTAAGAATCCTGCAACAGTTGCTGAAATTGACCAATCATTTTTTAATGTCTGAAACAGGGTGTTCATTGGTGATGTGCCTCCTTGCGTCGAACCATGAGCCTGTTAAAAATCGTGATGATCAGGATTAGCCCTGATCACCACCACCGACCGGTACCACTGTACCTGTCATATAAGATGATTCATCCGAAGCCAGGAATACAATTGCATTCACTTGCTCCTGAATCGTACCGTAGCGTCCCATGAAAGTACGGTCAATGGTCTGATCAACCACTTGCTGCATCCATTGTTTTTCAGATTCAGTCAATGGATTGGCATTGCGCGGTACTTTACGTGGTGGTGCTTCAGTGCCACCCGTCGCGATTGCATTGACACGGATACCATCTTTGGCATGTTCAAAGGCAAGGGAAGCGGTCAGGCCGTTCACACCACCTTTCGATGCCGAATATGGCACACGGTTAATGCCGCGTGTCGCAATAGAAGATACGTTTACAATGGTACCTTTCTGGTTTTTAATCATTTCCGGAAGAACTGCACGGCAGCACCACAGTGTCGGGAACAACGAACGGTTCACTTCCTTGATAATTTCCTCTTCAGAAAATTCCTCGAAAGGTTTCATCCAGATCGCGCCACCGACGTTGTTGATGAGCGCATCGACACGGCCATAGGTTTCTAGTGCTTTTTCAACGACTGATTGAGCACCCGCAAACGTTTCCAGATTGGCTTTGACCGTAATCGCATCACCGCCAGTCGCTTCAATTTCAGCCAGAACTTCTTCCACATAAGGAGAAAGGTCAGCCATGACGACTTGAGCACCTTCGCTCGCCACTTGCAGCGCGACACCGCGACCGATGCCTTGAGCGGCACCCGTCACGATTACGACTTTATTTTCAAATCTTTGACGATTAGACATTGAACAAATTCCCTCTCTTAGTTGGCAGAGAATTTTTCAAACAGGAAGCTTGCAGGTTTTACGCCTTCAGCATCCAGCCAGCCGCGAACCGCTTCAACCATTGGTACAGGGCCACATAGGTAGACATCTACATCACCGCCATTCAGCCATTCGTTTTCGATATGACCAGTCACATAGCCTTTACGCTCATGTGCAGATTCCGGGTTTGCTACTACAGTGCGGTATTCGAACCACGGGAATTTTTCTTGCAGTTCGTTCAGTTTTTCAATGGCAACCAGGTCAAAGTCATTGGTCACACCAAATACTAAACGCACTGGATGTTCTGAACCTTTTTCTTCCAGCACTTGCAGCATTGACATGAATGGTGCAATACCTGTACCACCAGCCAGCATCAAGACAGGACGGGTCACAGGGCGCAGGTAGAAGCTACCAAATGGACCAGTAAAGGTCATTTTGTCGCCAGCTTGGGCATTGGTACTCAAGAACTCACTCATTTTACCATTTGGCACGTTACGTACCACAAAGCCGGTTAAACGGTTGCCTGGTTTAGAGCTGAACGAATAAGAACGGGTTTCAGTTGTACCTGGAATACCCACGTTCACATATTGACCGGCAAGGAAGTGAATGTCTGGTTGACCTTCATCTAACTGAATGTCAAAGGTAATGGTCGAGTCAGACAGGTTTTCAACGCGAGCCAAAGTTCCCTGGAATGCATGAATTTCTGTTTTGCAGACTTCAGAAGATGCCTGAATCTGGAACACTGCATCTGAAGTCGGTTTACATTGGCAAGCCAGAATAAAGCCTTCAGCGGCTTCTTCAGGTGTTAAAGCATCTTCAATATAAGTTTCTTCAGGCATGTCATAAGAACCTGATTCACAAAACGCACGACACGTTCCACAAGCACCATCACGGCAGTCCAAAGGAATATTGATCTTTTGACGGTAGGCTGCATCTGACAGTGTTTCACCATCTGAAACAGAAATAAAACGTGTAACGCCATCTTCAAATTGAAGTGCAACATTGTGGTTTGACATGGCTGAATATCCTATATAAATCTTTGTAACTGGACCTTTCAGCCAATTTTCCATCTGGCTGAAAGGTTTACCTGGCTGTAATAAAAACAGTCTTAAAGGTGATAAATGTCGATAACTTGGTTGATGTAATCATTTTTCAGGACCACGTATTTGCTTAAAATTTGTGGTTTATCGCCTGAAAAATCGATTTCATAACGTGACATACCGAAGTAGCTGTAGCTGTTTTTGTAACGGAAACTCAAGGTGTTCCAGTTAAAACGTACAGTGACCTTGTCGCCATCACGTTCAACAACTTCAATATTGCTGATGTTATGGCTGGTACGGGTATCCGGCATGGTTGCAGATGAACGTTCAGTCTTGATACGGAACACACGGTCTTCTAAACCTTGACGGTCTGGATAGTAAATCAACGAGATTTCAGACTGTGGATCTGTAGTCAGTTTGTCGTCGTCATCCCAGGCTGGCATCCAGAAAGACGCAGTAGGGGCATAACACGTCAACCAGTCATCCCATTGTTCATCATCTAAAAAGCGGGCTTCCTGATACAGGAACTGCGCAATATTTTCTAAAGTGATGTCGCTCATGCGTTTTCTCCTTCAGTAGATGCTGCAATTTCTTTTTCAGTCGCGATGCCTTTTTTGATCAGTTCTAGCCAGTACTGGTGCTGAGCCAGGTATAGACCTTCATCTTCAGTTTTAATACCAGACAGTTTTGGTTTTAAACCAATTTCGTTGGCTGCATCGTCCGGGCCTTGGATCCAGTGCTTAGAACCACGGCACATGTCATTCCATTCCAGCGCGATACCTGCGTAACCTGCCTGACAAGCTCGGAATTCTTCAAGATCGTCTGGTGTCGCCATACCTGAAGCATTAAAGAAATCTTCATACTGACGGATACGACGAGTACGTGCTTCAGGCTCTTCGCCTACAGGCGCGATACAGTAAATCGTCACTTCAGTCTTATCGACAGAAATCGGGCGTAAGACACGGATTTGTGAACCGAACTGATCCATGAAGTAAACGTTTGGATAGATACACAAGTTACGTGAACGTTCGATCATCCACTTCGCCATAGCTTCGCCATATTGCGCAGTGTATTCATCTTTCTTGGCAAAGTTAGGACGGTCTTCCGGGTTAGCCCATTGCGTCCAAAGCAGCATATGACCGTGTTCAAAGCCGTAAGAACCACCGCCTTGCTTGCCCCATGAACCTGCGCTCATAGCACGGATGTTATCGCCAGCTTCTTTTTCTTTACGTTGCTGAGTGGTTGCAGCGTAGTTCCAGTGTACTGCAGACACGTGGTAACCATCAGCACCGTTTTCGGCAGTCAACTTCCAGTTACCTTCATAGGTATAAGTCGAAGAACCACGTAAAACTTCCAGACCTTGTTCAGACTGATCTACGATCATGTCAATGATTTTGGTCGCTTCGCCCAGGTATTCTTCCAGTGAAGGAACATCCGGATTCAAGCTGCCGAACAGGAAACCTTTATAGTTTTCAAAACGGGCAACCTTTTTCAGGTCATGTGAGCCGTCTTTGTTAAAGCAGTCTGAATAACCCGCTTCAGCCGGATCTTTAACTTTTAATAACTTACCTGAGTTATTGAACGTCCAGCCGTGGAATGGGCAGGTATAAGTCGCTTTGTTGCCTTTCTTGTTACGGCACAATTGTGCGCCACGGTGAGAACAGGCATTAATCATGGCATTCAATTCACCTGCACGGTTACGTGCAATGATGATTGGTTGACGGCCAATATAAGTGGTATAGAAATCGTTGTTGTTTGGAATCTGGCTTTCATGAGCCAGATAAACCCAGTTGCCTTCAAAGATGTATTTCATCTCCAGGTCAAACAGGGCTTGGTCTGTGAATACAGACCGGTGAAGTTTAAATTCACCAGATTCAAAATCGTCAACTAGAAGCTCATCAATACGATCAAGATGACTGGTGTTAATTACAGGAATACGAGGCATGTCCGTTCTCCGACTTTCCAAGGAGGGGAAGTCATCGGGATGAATCTAATGATTACACCCCGAATCCATTTTGCATTAAGCGCTTGCGCGGCGACGATCAACTTCAGTAGAAGGTGCGTCTGCTTTTTCTTTCACAAGTTCAATATCAAATTGAATATGTTTGAAAGGACCTTTCAAACCACGTTTTGCAATTTCAGCTTCATCAGTGACATCAACCGCAGTTGCAACCAGGCCTTCACGGGTAGCGAATGCAAAGTCATCCCACAGGTACTGGTCGCCTTCAATATTGAATTGAGTTGTCAGCTTGCGGTAACCCGGTGCAGAAACGAAGTAATGCACGTGTGATGGACGGTTACCGTGACGGCCTAATTTGTCCAGTACGAATTGAGTCGTGCCTTCTGGAGGACAGCCATAACCTACTGGCATAGTGGTTAAAGCCACATATTTACCATCCTGGTCGCTGAAAATAGAACGGCGCAGGTTAAAGTCAGATTGTGATTTGTCAAAGAAGGAGTAGTTGCCCAGGCTGTTGGCGTGCCAGACTTCAACTTTGGCACCTTCAATGATATTGCCGTCAGTATCTTTAACTGTACCTTCAATGATCAGGGTTGGAATTTTGCCTTCTTCAGAGCCATCATCCATACGGGCAAAGCCGACAGATTCAGGAGCACCCGCCACATATAACGGACCTTCAATTGTACGTGGCGTACCGCCCGTAATGCCTGCTTTAGCATCTGCTTCATCAGCACGTAAGTCTAAGTAGTGTTCCAGACCCAAGCCTGCAGCCAATAAACCTAATTCGTTCGCTTGGCCGGCATCAGTAAAGTATTCCAGACCTTTCCACAGTTCTGACTGAGAAATATCAAGATCTTCGATAGCCTGGAAAAGGTCACCCAATAAACGCACAACAACTTGTTGTACACGTTCATCTACAGGACCTGTCGCTGTATCAACGTTCATTTGCTTAACTAATGCATCAATTTGTTGACGGTTCATACTATTGCTCCTTAAGTATGTCTGTTTATTGGTGGCTGTTGTTTCAATCCTTATGGCTGAAACTTGGCTGCCACAGTCCTTTGTTAATTACCCTCTGAATACCCTCATCGGATGTGTTCAGATTTGACCGACCTGGCATGTTCCAGGTCTGGGTCATTGTGATCAGGTGTCATCTTCCCGGATTGAAGAAGGGTGGCGGTTTAGTGCCATGATTTCGATATCCATATATGGATACAGTGGTAAGCCCTGCAAAATGTTGTGCAGCTCTTCGTTACTTTCCACATCAAAAATACTGATGTTTGAATACTGGCCTGTGATGCGCCAGATATGGCGCCATTTACCTTGGCGCTGTAAATCTTGTGAATAGGCTTTTTCAACGGCCTTGATTTCGTTGGCCTTCTCGGCAGGCATATCCAGCGGGATATTTACATCCATACGTACATGAAACAGCATGTATCACTCCTCAATCTAATTGCTTATTTACGGCGTAAATTGTCGATCTTGTCTTCATCCAGCTGAATACCCAAACCGGCACCCTGCGGCAGATGCAGCTCAAAATTCTGATATTGCAGTGGTGTTTTCAGAATTTCTTCTGTCAGCAGTAGCGGGCCGAATAGTTCAGTACCATAGGCCAGATTCTCAAAGGTCGAGAACAGGTGAGCGGATGCAATTGTTCCTACTGAACCTTCCAGCATGGTGCCACCATACAGGTCAATCCCTGCAAGGTTAGCCACTGTCGCGACATCACGGCCTTCCAGTAAACCACCTGATTGCGCCACTTTAACTGCAAATACAGAAGCTGCATTAGTACGAGCCAGCTTATAGGCAGTGCTTGGCCCCATCAGTGATTCATCGGCCATAATGGCAATATCAAAGCGACGGGTCAGACGTTGCATGGCATCAATATTGTCAATAGCACAAGGCTGTTCAATCAGGTCAACGCCACCTTCCTGTAGCAGAGTAATGCCCTTAATCGCATCTAGCTCTGACCAGGCACGGTTTACATCTACACGAATAGAAACGTCATTGCCTAAGGCTTTTTTAATTGCCAGAACATGTTCAACATCTGCTTCTACTGGACGTGAACCGATTTTTAGCTTGAAGAAGTTATGGCGTTTTGCAGCCAGCATCTTTTGTGCTTCAGCAATGTCTTTTTCAGTATCACCAGAAGCCAGTACCCAGAGGACCGGTACGCCATCACGTAAACGACCGCCTAGAAGTTCAGAAAGTGGTAAACCTAAACGCTGCGCCTGAATATCCAGCAGGGCAGTTTGAATGGCACATTTCGCAAAACGGTTGCCATTAATATTTTTTTTGATTGCTTGTAATGTCTGTGCAACATTTAAGCCTGATAATGTTTTTAAAAGCGGTACAAAATAAGTATCAATATTTACTTTGACACTTTCAGGGCTTTCATCACCATAACCTAAGCCACCGATCGTTGTTGCTTCACCCCAACCGATGTAACCATCTTCAGTGGTGATTTTGACCAATACCAGGGTCTGGGTTTGCATCGTCGCCACTGCCATCTTGTGAGGACGAATGGTTGGAATTTCTACCAGCAAGGTTTCAACTGACTTATACATAATACGGGTTCACATTCTTGCTTTAATGCTTTGACTTGATATACCTTAAAAGAATCATAAATGGCTGTCGAAGACCATTTTTGCATTTTATTATATTTAAAAGGTATGCACGTTATGGAGCTCAGACATTTAAGGTATTTTGTAGCAGTAGTTGAAGAGCAAAGTTTTACTAAAGCTGCAGAGAAACTTTTTATTGCCCAGCCCCCATTAAGCCGCCAGATTCAAAATCTTGAGACAGAACTTGGTATTGCGTTATTTGAGCGTGGCAGTCGACCACTTAAAACCACTCAGGCTGGGTATTTTTTCTACCAGCATGCGGTAAAAATTCTGGCCAATGCTGAAGAAGTGAAATCCATGACCAAGCGTATTGGTATGGTAGAACGCACGGTTACCATGGGTTTTGTTGGATCTCTGCTTTATGGATTGCTGTCGCGCATTGTCTACTTATATAGGCAGCAACAGCCACACCTGAAAATTGAACTGGTGGAAATGACCACCATGGAACAGGTTAAGGCACTGAAAGAAGGACGTATAGATGTTGGCTTTGGGCGTCTACGTATTTCTGATCCGGCATTAAAGCGGGTGCTGTTGCGGGAAGAACGTCTGGTACTTGGTGTACATTCCAGCCATCCTTTATCTTCCCATAATAAAGGAATATATCTTGCTGATATTGTTGATGAAAAATTATTTCTCTATCCTAATCATACCTCTCCAAGTTTCGCCACCCAGGTACAGGGGTTATTTTCAGAATATAATCTGGAACCACAACATGTCCGAATTGTAAGGGAAATCCAGCTGGCGCTTGGGCTGGTCGCAGCGGGTGAGGGTGTATGTATTGTACCAGAAAGTGCTCATTCGATTCAGTTAGCTCACCTTAACTATATCCCGATTCTGGACGAGAGCGCAGTCAGCCCGGTTTTTCTGACTATGCGCAATATGGACGAGAGTGAAGACATCATGTCCTTATTTGATTGTATCTATCAAGTATATGATTTAGAGGCAATTAAATATGATAGAAACAGTTTTTAGATATGAATTTATCCCTGACTATACCGCGCCTTAGACTTAAGTTTAAGGCTTGGGCGGAATTTTCTCCTTACCCTCTAAAAAAAGTATGCAGCGATCTACGACTTTAGTGCAATCGGGAAATTTTGATAAAGAAGAAAATTTTAAATCTTCCTTTTATACCTATTTTGTTTGATTGCTGATCAAAGTGCTCTGACATTCAACCTTTTAGGTTCTTTCATACCCTAAACCTATATAAAAACCAGGTATTTCAGTCATTAGACCTGATTTATGATGAAAACATCGGTCCTGGAAGGTCGATTCTGCCTGTAAACAACTTTGAAGGTATAGATATAGATATATTCGGTTTTGGACATTTATCCAGCCATGCTGCATTGTTGCTCCATTAATTGGAACGTTGCATTTGCAGGAGGCAAAGATGGAAGCAACCAAAGTCAATATCAATACATTAATTGATGAAGCGAAATTTACACCATTTCACTGGGGTGTTCTGATCTGGTGTTTGATCATTATTATTTTTGATGGCTATGACCTGGTGATTTATGGAGTAGCCTTACCATTATTAATGCAGGAATGGTCTTTAACAGCGGTACAGGCAGGAATGTTAGCTAGTACTGCCTTGTTCGGCATGATGTTTGGTGCCATGAGTTTCGGCACGCTGTCCGACAAAATCGGGCGTAAGAAAACGATTATGCTCTGTGTGGCAATTTTTAGCGGATTTACCTTCCTGGGGCCATTCGCCAGCTCACCGGTAGAGTTTGGAGTTTTACGTTTTCTGGCTGGTCTCGGCATTGGCGGAGTTATGCCAAACGTTGTAGCGCTAATGACCGAATATGCGCCAAAACGTATCCGTAGCACCTTGGTTGCCCTGATGTTTAGTGGTTATGCCATTGGCGGTATGACGTCTGCACTTTTAGGTGCATGGCTGGTACCACAGTTTGGCTGGCAGATCATGTTCTATATTGCCGGTGTTCCTTTATTGGCTTTACCGTTAATCTGGAAATTCCTGCCTGAATCGTTGATGTATCTAACCGTCAGAAATCAGACTGTAGAAGCACGAAACATCATTAAAAAGATTTCACCTGCTCAAGATGTTACAGAAAATTCTCAATTTGTCCTGAACGAAGTGAAAAAGGGTGATGAAGCGCCATTAAAAGCATTATTTCAGAAAGGTCGTACATTCAGTACCTTCATGTTCTGGATTGCTTTCTTTATGTGTCTGTTGATGGTGTATGCATTGGGAAGCTGGTTACCAAAGCTGATGATTCAGGCGGGTTACTCATTGGGTGCCAGTATGATATTCCTATTCGCCTTGAATATTGGCGGCATGATTGGCGCAATTGGTGGGGGTTATCTGGCTGATAAATTCCATATCAAAAAAGTGCTGACCATTATGTTCCTGTGTGGTGCATCTGCCTTAATTCTGCTTGGTTTTAACAGCCCGCAGTTTGTACTTTATACCCTGATTGCAATCGCTGGTGCTGCAACGATCGGTTCACAGATCTTGTTATATACCTTTGTTGCACAATATTACCCATCTACTGTGCGTTCTACCGGAATGGGTTGGGCATCGGGAATTGGTCGTATTGGTGCCATCGTTGGACCCGTTTTGACAGGTGCATTGCTGACAATGGAACTACCACACCAAATGAACTTCTTTGCCATCGCGATTCCGGGCGTGATTGCAGCGCTGGCCATTTTTCTGGTGAACCTGAGAGCTTCTGTAGATGGTGAGGTCCTTGAAACCTCTGAATCGAGCGAAGCCATACTTGCCAAAGAAGCGAATTAATAAAGAAAATATCAGTTAATAAAGTAAATATTTCAATGGAATAGGTCACCATCATAAATGGTGGTGACCGGTTACTGGAATTAAATTGCACAATAAAAAAGCGAGTTTAGGATGAACATGTCGCAATTCACTAATCAACAATCAATCAATAATTCAACCTTCAAACGTAAAGTTTTGATGGGCATGATGGCAATAAGTATAGGCGGTATCAGCCTGTCAGCTATAGCGCAAAGCACAGCTCAATCCAGTCAGGATGAAATCGAGCAGTTACGTCAGGAAGTCAAAGCCTTGCGTGCCATGATTGAACAGCAGCAGTCTCGACAAGTTACATATACAGCACAGGCAACAACACCGGCAGCTATAGCACCAGCAGCCAAACCGGTCATGAAACTTGCTAGTGGTGCTGAATTCAATCTTTACGGAAATGTCCGTGCCGATGCCTCTTATCAGGCTGAAGGCGGTGCAGCTACACGTATGTATAACCAGATTAATGCTGTTCCACTTGAAGGTGTAGGCGAGCGCAGTGATGAGTTTAAATCGACACTTTCTGCAACCCGTCTAGGGATGGACTTTAAAGCTCCTGTAGGTGCTGGGGACAAAGCCCTGAGTGCTAAAGTTGAAGTAGATTTCCTGGGTGGCGCAGGTCTGGATAATTTACGTATCCGTCATGCTTATATGAGTTATGCCAACTGGCTGATTGGTCAGACCTGGTCAAACTTTGCTATACCGGATTATATGCCAGAAACTGTAGATGCTTTGGCTTATGCAGGTGGTGCAGTAAAGCGTACGCCTCAGGTTCGTCATACTAGTACCTTTAGTCCTGCTACCAATCTGGTCCTTGCAGTAGAAGATCCAAAAGATGGCACTATTACTGGAATCAAACAGCGTTTGCCTGCCTTAACCGCGCGCCTAAACCATAAATTTGCAGATAATCTTTCCGTCAGTGCCCGTGCCATGGGGAATGAAAAGCGTGTCAATGAAGATGAAAAAATGGCATGGGGTGTAGGTCTGGGTGCAAAATATGAAGTTGTACCAGGTACTACTTTAAAAGCCGATTACTACCATGTTAAAGGTGATAGCAGCTTTGTGTCTTATGCCAATCCTGGTGTAGTTAGAGCGACGAACGGGGATCTTTTACAGAGTGAGTTCGACTCGATTACTGTCGGTTTAACCCAGCAGTTTAATGACAAGTTACGTGGTACCTTGGGCTATGGTTATATGAATTTCGAGCAAGATAATGGATATGTTACTGCTACCGCGAATCCAACAGCAATTAACAAGGATCTTTGGCAGGCATGGGCCAATGTATTTTATAATCCTTCCAAGCCACTCAGCTTTGGTTTTGAATATGTATATGGCGAACGTACAGCTCTAGAAGCAGCAACTAATGGCAGTAATAAAGGTAAAGATAACCGGATTAACGCGGTTGCAATCTATAGCTTCTAATATTTCTCGGATTACATTTTGAAAAGCGTGAACCCAGTTCACGCTTTTTTATTGTGTTCAATTTGATCGATGATCTGTTCTACAGCTCGAGCAAGTTCATCTGTCCATTCAAAAGAACAATTTAATCGAATAAAGTTCTGCACTGCATGTTTAGGCCTGAACAGCAAACTCGGTGCAATGGAAATCTTCTGTTCAAGCAAATCCGTATAGAGCTGCTGCGAATCCATATCTTCAGGCAGCTCTACCCATAAAAAGTAGCCCGTTGGATAATAGTGAATCTTACAGTCTTCAGGCAATCTGGCTTTGAGTTCCTGATAAAAACGTTTTTTGTTCTGATTTAAATGACGGCGCAAACTACGCAAATGCTTTTCATAATGATGATGCGCAACAAAATCTACCAATGTATTCTGTAAAAGCGGACTCACACTCAGGGTACTCATCAACTGTAGATGTTGAATAGCATTGGAGTATGGGCCTGCAAAGACCCAGCCGACCCGAGCACCCATGCCTAGTGTTTTAGAAAATGAACCACAGTGCAGCACAAGATTGTGCTGATCGAAATATTTCACTGGAACTGGTTTTTCCTTGCCAAAGTTCAGTTCCTGATAAACGTCATCTTCAATCAGATGCACCTGATACTGAGCTAAGCACTGTGCAATATTTTCTTTGATTCCTGCAGAAACTGTATAACCAATCGGGTTCTGTGCGTTCAACATCAGCCAGCAGACTTTGATCGGATATTGTTTCAGGACTTTTTCAAAAGCTTTCAGATCAAAACCACGTTCAAGATCATCAGGAAGAGTAATAACATTTAGTCCCAGTCTTTCAGCAGCCTGCCAGGCCCCATAAAATACGGTTTCCTGCAAAAGAATATAATCACCCGGTTGGGTGAGTGCCTGTAAAGACAAATTTAGAGCATCCAGCGCACCGGACGTAATGACAATGTCATCTGAATGGCATGATATACCTTGTAGTTGATAACGTCCGGCAATGATCTGGCGCAGCTCCAGATTACCCGGTGGCATATTTGGATGATTCAGATAGCTGTTTTTACGTTTGGAATGCTGGGATAATAACTGCATAAATTTGCTATTAAATAGCAGTTCAGGATTGGGAAATGCCGATCCCAACGGGATCATATCTGCTGCTTGGGTATCTTTGAGATAGTTAAATACCACCGAATTGATCTGTATTTTCTCGTGAGCTGCTAATGTTTCTTTAATGGAAGTTATTGCAAGATCGGCACGTTCAGCAATGTAATAACCGGATTTATCTTTGGCATACAGCCAGCCTTGTGCCTCAAGTTCCTGATAGGCATTTAACACTGTCATCAGGCTATAACCGGAAAGTTCGGACTGCTCACGCAATGAAGGGAGTTTGTTATGGGCTTTCCAGATGCCATCTTCAATCATATGGCGAATACTGAGTGCGAGTTTCTCAAATTTATACATACATCAAGAAAAATAAAAAATGGAAGTTTATCTGCATATATAGCATATTTAGTCAGGTTAAATATAACAGTTGGAGCAGTTATGATTTATCTGTTATATTTTTTTAGGCAGTATTTGTATCTACTCATTTTTTGCAATCGGGCTGAAAATAAGGATAGTCCCTAAATCCAGCGACAGGTGAGCAGATGACTCCAGACGAACAGAAAAAAGCACCGAAATATGCAGACAGCAGTATTTCTGATGAAGCTTTCAAGAAGATGATTATTTGGTTCGCTATTTATGCAGGGTTGTTTTGTCTGGGGGTAGTTTTAGTGGTCAACGCTGATAACCTGTTCTTTTCAGGACTCAATTAATAAAAAATCCCGGTTTAATGACCGGGATTTTTATTCATATGATTATTCCATTATAAAAAATGATAGTTTTTGATATTTTCATAGACGCCGTAGTTTTTGTCACATTTTGCTACTTGCTTTCATATTTTTCCTTGCTAGATTCAAGCAAGTGATAAGTTTATTTTGCAGTGTCTGCTAATCTGCGCATCATGCTTAAATAAAAATATTTAAAAATCTCGACAACAATATGGACATATAACAAGGATAAAGGAGCACAACATGCTTGGAAATATGATGTTTCAGCCCTTACTGATCAGCAGCATGATTGAACATGCAGGACGCTATCATGCCGATACTGCGGTAATTTCAAAAAATACTGATCTCAGCATGACTCATACGACTTGGGGCGAAATTCGTAGCAATGCCAAACGTTTCGCCAATGTGCTGAATCAGCTGGGACTGCAACATGGCGACCGTGTCGCGACCATTGCATGGAATAACCATCGTCATCTGGAATCCTGGTATGCCATTTCTGGAAGTGGCTTTGTTTGCCACACGATTAATCCGCGTTTATTCCCGGAACAGTTGGTATTTATTATTAATGATGCATCAGACCGTGTAATCCTGTTTGATAAAACCTTTGTACCATTAATTAAAGCCGTCAAACCGATGTTAAGCAAGGTGGAGCACTTTATCTGTCTGGATGCAAAAGATGAGGCCATCCTTGAAGCTCTTCCAGATGTGAAATTCTATGATGAGCTGATTGCCGATCAATCTGATGATTTTGATTGGCCTGTACTCAATGAAAATGCAGCAAGCTCACTGTGTTATACCTCTGGAACTACAGGTCATCCAAAAGGTGTTTTATATAGTCACCGTTCAACGACATTACATAGTTTTGCGATCAGTTTGCCGGATTCACTGAATGTATCTGCACGAGATATCATGCTGCCTGTAGTACCGATGTTCCATGTCAATGCCTGGGGGACACCATATGCAGCAGCGATGGTCGGCTGTACTTTGATATTGCCAGGCCCAGGGCTGGATGGTGCGAGTCTGGTCAATTTAATTGACAGCTATAAAGTATCAGTTGCCCTAGGTGTACCAACGATCTGGCAAGGCTTGATTGCAGCAGCACAACAGTCGGGTTCCAGGTTAGAAAGTTTAAAACGCAATGTCGTCGGCGGTTCGGCATGTCCGCCTTCAATGCTAAAAATATTCAGAGAACAGTTTGACTGTGAAACCATCCATGCCTGGGGTATGACGGAAACCAGTCCACTTGGTGCAGCCAATCAGATTAAAGCCAAGCATCTGGATTTGAGTGAAGAAGAGCGTTTACAAATTCGCCTTTCTCAAGGTCGTCCACCATTTGGCGTCGACTTGCGTTTGACTGATGAAGAAAATGGATCGAATGAAATTACTCGCGATGGTGAAACCACAGGCAATCTACAGATTCGTGGTCATTGGATCATCAATAACTATTTTGGCAAGGAAGAATCTTCTTTAACTGCTGATGGCTGGTTTGATACGGGGGATATTGCCACCTTGAATGAAGATGGCTTTATGAAAATCAGCGACCGTGCCAAGGATCTGATCAAATCGGGCGGAGAATGGATTTCCTCGGTGAAACTGGAAAATCTGGCCATGGGTCATCCACAAATAGCCATGGCAGCTGTCATTGCTGCACAGCATCCGAAATGGGATGAGCGTCCAATCCTGATTGCGATTAAAAAACCTGACAGTCAGCTCACCGAGCCAGAACTGCTGGACTATTTTGCTGACAAAGTAGCAAAATGGCAGGTGCCAGACAAAGTAATTTTTGTCGATGCAATTCCACTGAGTGGTACTGGCAAGATGCTGAAAAAAGACTTGCGTGAAAAGTTCGGAACAGTATTGCTGGATCAGCAAACAGAGCTCAGCCCAGCTGTAGAATAATACCTATAAACTCTTCCAAAATAACAAGGCTGACTACAGAAATGTGGTCAGCCTTTTGCATATTTATAGCCATAAAGCTCATAGAAAAATAGTCAATTCATATAGGCGAACTGGCATGAAATGCCTTTCCGATTTACATGTCGAAAACCAACTTTAATCAAAAGCACATCATTTTGTCCGACAAAAAACAGGAATTTTACCGACAGAAACATGATTTGACCCGAATTGACATGGAACGAATCATAAAAGCCTATATTCTGAATGCATAATAAATAGACAGATGTACATTAATTCTGTTTCTGTATGAGGTAATAAAAATGACAAGTATGCAAAGCTACAAGCCTCACTGGATCCGAGAAGACTTCATTGATTTCATTGCTGAAAAATTTTATCCAACTTTGGCATTGAAAAAAGTGAAGGCAGAAGTGATCAGTATCCAGCTTATTGGCAATGATTTTTATAAGATCCAGTTACGTCCAAATTTCAACTTTCAGGCTAAAAAATTTCAGCCAGGACAGAATGTGGCTATGACTTTAAGGCTGGATGGTATTTTGCATCAGCGTCATTATTCTGTCGTTACAATGCTAAAAAATGGTGATGTAATTATCGCTGTTAAACAGCAGGGCAAAGTATCCCGTGCCTTGAGCTCCTCACAACTGGGTGCTGTGGTAGAGCTTTCACAGCCACAGGGCGAATTCACCCTGCTGAATTCCCCTAAACCCATTTTAATGCTGGCCTCAGGCAGCGGTATCACTGCAATTTACTCCTTGCTGCAAAAAGCCGTAGTACAGTTTCAGCATCCGATTGATCTGATCTACTTCACCCGTGATGATGCGTTTCATGCTGAAATCAAAACCTTGGCACTGATGCATCCACATCTGAAATATCATCATTTCAATACGGTCGAGCATAAGCAGCATCTCAGCCTACAGTTACTCAACAAGCTAGTGCCTGATTTTGAACAACGTGAAATTTATGCCTGTGGTTCAGCGGCCATGATGAAAACAGCACACCATATTGCTGAAAAGCTTTCCGTGAAATCCAGTTTCCATTCTGAATACTTCCAGATCGTGGTGGATGAAAAAGTTAAAACACAACCTGTGCAATTCCAGCGATCGCATCAGGAGTTTCAGGCCAGCTCTACCATTCTGGAAAGTGCTGAACAGGCAGGTTTACGTCCTGCACATGGTTGCCGAATGGGAATTTGTAATACCTGTTCCTGCACCAAAGTCAGTGGTTCAGTGAAAAATATCTTGACTGGTGAAATCGATCACGAGAGCAATACCCCGATCAAATTGTGTATCTCCCAGGCCGTTAGTCCTGTGGTGATTAATCTTTAATCCCTAGAAAAATAAGAAGGTACTCCCATGAATATGCAAATTGATTTTAAGCGGCACAGTAAGAGCCAATTTTTAAGTCCTGAACAGATTCAGGAATTTGGTGCCAAGGTGGATGCGATCCGACGTGAGGTGATGGATGATTTAGGTGAAAAAGATGCTGAATACATCTATAAAATCCGTAATTTTGTCCGCTATAGCGAAATTGCTTCTCGGGGCATGCTGATGGTGGCCGGTTGGTTGCCACCAGTCTGGCTACTCGGTACAGGCTTATTGGGTATTTCCAAAATCGTAGAAAATATGGAACTTGGTCATAACGTGATGCATGGCCAGTTTGACTGGATGAATGATCCAAGTCTGAATGGTTCGACTTATGACTGGGATACCATTGCCACCGGTGATGACTGGAAATACACCCATAACTATATTCATCATACTTATACCAATATTGTCGGCATGGACCACGATGTGGGTTATGGCCTGATTCGTGTTAGTGAATCGCAAAAATGGGAACCCCGTTTTCTGTTTAATATTCCACTAACAATTCAGTTGATGGTGTTCTTCGAATGGTACGTGGGTCTACAGCGCCTGCATCTGGAAGATGTAATTGCCTATAAAACCAAAACCTGGAAACAGGTTTGGGATGAAGCAGCGCCACTACGTAAAAAGATGCGCCGTCAGGTACTGAAAGATTATGTATTCTTCCCGATTATTGCCGGCCCAAATGCCATTCCAGTATTTATTGGCAATGCAGTGGCCAATGTGATTCGTAGTCTGTGGGCTTCCGCTGTGATCTTTAACGGTCATTTCACGGAAGATGCTGAAACTTTTGAAATGGACAATACGGAAAATGAATCCCGTGCGGAATGGTATCTGCGTCAGATCCGCGGTTCGAGTAATTTCAGTGGTACCGAATGGCTACATATTCTAAGTGGTAACTTGAGCCATCAGATTGAGCACCATTTATTCCCGGACATGCCAGCGAACCGTTATTCAGAAGTGGCACCAAAAATCAAAGCATTATGTGCTGAATATGGTATCCACTATAACGAAGCCAGTTTTATGAAGCAGTTTTCGACCGTTTGGGTTCGCGTTGCAAAATGCTCTGTACCAAACGAATGGCATGCACAAATTGCAGAAAAAGTGCAAAGCGCAAAATCTATATTGAATGCTGTAAAAGCCAAGTTCTTTTAATCACTTTTCTTTAACAGTATTATATTGATGTTTCTTAACCAGTTTGGTACTCCTCAATAACTTTGGATGGGTTATTGAGGATTTTTTTATCTGAGCTTCTTATACATATCAACTTGGTTGTAGATTGTATTGAATCTAGTGATATTAATTCCAAATAAGCTTAAAAAATGCCAATACCTTATCAAACTGAAGTATTTTAAAATATTTGATTCATTAGAATAATTAAGTAATACATCATATTTTATGGATAAAATGTGAAGAATTCTTTTCAAAAAAACACTCATGCAAAACAGACTTGGTACGGCTGAAACGCTTTGCCTACAACAACTTGCTAAACTTTAGGAAAGTTATTTTTATAATGGCGGCGTCGTAACATTCAAGGTTTTAGTTTTGAAATATCTTAAATATTTTTCAGGAATCTCCTTATTATTGCTGTTAACTGCTTGTAACACCACTGAAGTGCCAGCTCCAGATTATCAGGGCAACTGGAAGAATACTCTGGAAAATCCAAAACTTGAAAATATTCTGGTAATTGCTAAAAATGGTGAAAATTATCTGATTACTAATACCATCAAAGATAAGGAAACAGGTAAAACAGAGAAAAAGAACCCGATGCCCGCGGCTGTAAATGAAAATGGCATGCTTCAGCTGAATGCAGGGGCGGGAATGGTTGATTTTGTAATTGATGAGAAAACTGGCAACCTTGTAGGGTCAGGTTCAGTCTACCAAAAAGCCAAATAATGCTCTAATCTAATCCGTTTAGAAATAACAACATAGATGTCATGAAATGGAATTATTCATGACATCTATTTATATAGATATTTAAGCAATATGCCTTAATAATTCGGTAAAACCCTGCACAAAATAATTTGCTCTGGCTTTAATCAGCTCGATTTCATGAGCAGAATACTGATCATAAATTGCCACTACCTCTATTCCTGCATTATTCGCAGCTTCTACACCAATTAAAGAATCTTCAATAATCAGGCAATCTTTGGCTTCAATTTTAAAATGCTCAAGAACATTCAGATAAATTTCTGGATGTGGCTTGATGTTCTGGACATTTTCGCGGGTAAGGATTAAGGCAAAATCATCATCAAAGCTGATTTTAGCGTTAATATTTTGATTATTGTCCTGATAACGCTGCACATTGAATAAACTGGTGGTTGTGGTTAAGGCCAGTGGAATCTCTTGTTTTTTCAGGGCCTGGATTATAAGTTCCGCCTGAGATTTTAATTCGACCACATGATCCAGAAAATGTCGTGAAATACTGTAACGGCGGTTTTTGACGTCTTCTTTGTTTAGTTCAAAACCGTATAGTTCTTTTAAATAACCACAATATTCCAGATAAGGATCAGGCAAATGTCGAAAGGTTGTCAACTGTAGATCCCGCTGCTGCTGGATCAATTTTAAATTAGCTTTTATACCGGAAAGTTCATGAATCAGGGCTGCATCAACTTGGTTCCAGATACCGACTGAATCAATCAGGGTGCCATCCAGGTCAAAACATACCAATTTTTTGTTCTGAAACATGACACTTTTCCCTTAATTTCCATAGTCTATTCTGTGCGGCTGAGTATATAACATGCGACTTAAGTGTTTCAGCTGAAATAAAAGATAAGGGTTATCCATTTTACATGAAGTGGTATTTGACAGAGTTACAGATCGGGTAAACAGTATTTTTATTGCAAAACACATCCTGAATGATCATACAGATAGTCACAAAGTGTTATATTTGGACATTGGCACTAGATCAAATTGCGCGGATGATAGATCCGCCAAAATGATTAAAAAATTGAAGGAAATGTGTTTCTGTGTTTGAACTTGACTGTAAATTGCTCAGCATCTTTTATTATGTCTACAAATTTAAGAACGTCTCCCATGCAGCCGATTATCTGGATATGAGCCAACCGACGGTGAGTAATCTGCTCAATAAAATCCGTCAGCATTATAATGATCCTTTATTTTTGCGTATTGGCAATGAAATGCTGCCGACGGATCTGTCAAAGCAGCTATTTCCTTTGGTCAGTGAGGCGCTAAGTAAAGTCGAAACCATCAATAATTTTACTATTGATTTCGATCAGGCCACGTCCCAGCAACGCTTTACCTTGGCAATGACCGATGTATCGCATCTGGTCCTGTTGCCAAAAATTTCACAATATCTAAAACAGCACGCTTCGCATATTCGTCTGAATGTGCGTCCAATTACTTCAGAAACCAGCTATCAAATGGCCAATGGAGAAATTGATCTGGCTTTAGGATTTTTGCCGAATCTGGAAAATGGTTTCTATCAGCAGAAATTGTTTGAACAGTATTATGTGGTGATTGCAGCCAAAGACCATCCACGGCTGGTTGGCGACAGCCTGACTATTGAAGAGTATTTGCGTGAAACGCATATTGATATTGATGCCGGGATGGGACATTACCATATTGAAAACGAATTGCTGAATCTGGAACTCAAGCGAGACATTCTAATGCGCTTGCCAAGCTATTTAGGCGTAGGACTGGTGGTGCAGGAAACCGATGCAATTGCGACTGTGCCTTATTATTTGAGTGAAGTATTACTATCGCGTGGCAATCTCAAGATTTTTAATGCGCCGATTGCATTTCCGACCTATTCGGTGAAACAGTATTGGCACATGTCCTGTCATCATAAAACCAGTCATCAATGGTTACGCAATATATTGCATGAGATTTTAAGTAAATAATCTTATAGCTATAGATCCGGACTTAGTCCTCATCTATAAATTTTAAAATCCCGGCCTATGCTGGGATTTTTGTGTTTTGGTGCATCTTGATGCCTATAACAGATTCTTGCACCTGAATTGATCAGTTAAAACCCCAAAAAGTATTACTAAATGGAAAAACAGTATTACTAAATTGGCATAGCCTTTGCATCTATCAAACTCATCATAAAGTGATCTAGGGTTCCGATACATGAACATTCATGTATGTCTGAGACCGAGAGTTCACGGCGAAAGGAAACACTGATCGCTACACGGAGGGATAAAAGCCCGGGAGGTAAACCGTTAAAAGCTTGGGGTAGATGCAAATGAGCACAATAACTTATCACGAAGATCAAGTCCTCTGGACTGAACGTTTACCGGGTGGACACCACTGGTCAGCACGCATTCAGCGTGGCGCAGTTTTACAACTCAAATCTTTAGGCGCGAATGCCAATGTTTCACTGTTTTGTATAAATAGCGAAGACAAGATTGAAGCCTATAACATGCCAGACAGCTTAAAAGCACAACACACGGCATTTTTAAGTACAGGGCATATTTTAGCGTCTGATTTAGGACGTGCGATGATCTCGATTGTCAAAGATGACCACGGTTGGAATGATGCCTTTTGTGCGCCAAGTACCGCACCGCAAATTGGAGCACAGTTTGGTACGAAGACCTTCCAGGATGCCCGCAACGACATGTACCGCAATGCTAAAGACAGCCTACTTTTAGAGATGACCAAATTTGGTTTATCTGCGACGGATCTGAGTAATACCTTAAACCTCTTCTCAAAAGTACAACCGGATGACAACGGCAACTTATCGTATGTTGCATCTGACAATACTGATCAAGTAATTGAACTACGTTTTGAAATGGATTGTTTGGTGTTTTTATCATCCGCACCACATGCATTAGACAATAGCACCGTGTATGCACCTGCTGATATCGAATTAAATCTGTTTAAAGCACTTCCTTTAGGTGACAGCGATGTATGTCGTGATTCATGCCCGCAAAATCAGCGTGCATTCCAAAATAACAATCGTTACTACGCATTAAGCGCTTAATTGGGGGAATACAACATGACTACACTTGTGAATTTAGAAAAATCAGTGTTAAGCGAAGTCTGTCCTGCCGGTGAAGCGTGGATGTGCGAAGTCAAAAAAGGGCAATATTTCCGGATTGTGGACTTAGAAGGCAATCAAGCGGTGGATACCTTATTCATCTCGGCTTCAAACCCAGAAGAACGTTATAGCGCAACCGATACTCTAACCATTAATCAGCAAATCTATTTAGAAAAAGGTACGGCTTTATACACTAACTTTGGCAACAAAATTGCCACCATTCATGATGATAACTGCGGTCGTCACGATACTTTAGGCGGTGCATGTTCATGTGAAAGTAACACGGTTCGTTATGCCCATGACAAATACCCAATGCACAGTTGCCGTAACAATTTCATGATTGCATTGTCACAGCATCCGATTGCCAAAAAGCATGGTTTAAACGTGCGTCATATTGGCCCAAACATTAACTTCTTTATGAATGTGCCTGTGACATCGGAAGGTCATTTGAAATTTGATGATGGTATTTCTGCGCCAGGGAAATATGTCGAAATTAAAGCCGAGATGGATTTGATCGTGCTGATCTCGAATTGCCCACAACTGAATAACCCATGCAATGACTATAACCCAACAAAAATTCAATTGATCATCCGTGAAGGCGAGGAATAAGCGATGTCTACAAAATATGGGTTTAATAAAGTTCTCATTGCCAACCGTGGTGCAATTGCTTGTCGTGTGATTCGTACCCTAAAAAAATTAGGCATTCAATCGGTTGCAGTGTATTCAGAAGCCGACCGTGATTCATTGCATGTGACTTTGGCCGATGAAGCCGTATTTATTGGCGATGCACCTGCAAGCCAAAGCTATCTCAATGTCGATAAAATTTTAGAAGTTGCTAAACAAACCGGTGCTCAAGCGATTCACCCAGGTTATGGCTTTTTATCTGAAAATGCTGAGTTTTGTGACTTATGTGAAGCGCAAGGCATTGTGTTTTTAGGACCAAATTCAGCGCAAATGAAATCATTTGGTTTAAAACACACTGCACGTGAACTCGCGATTCAAGCCAATGTACCGCTACTTCCGGGTAGTCAACTCTTAGCAGATGAAGCTGAAGCGTTATTGGAAGCCAATCGTATTGGTTATCCAGTGATGCTGAAAAGTACCGCAGGCGGTGGCGGGATCGGGATGCGTTTGGTGTGGAATGAAGAAGAGCTGAAAGATGCTTATGCAACCGTCTCCTATTTAGCCCAAGCCAACTTTAAAGATGCAGGTTTGTACTTAGAGAAATTCGTGCAAAATGCCCGTCATATCGAAGTGCAAATCTTTGGTGATGGTAACGGTTTAGTCTTGGCTTTGGGCGAGCGTGATTGTTCAGTGCAACGTCGTAACCAAAAAGTGATTGAAGAAACACCTGCACCACATTTGAATGATGAACAACGTACCTATATTCAAAATGTTGCCATTCAATTGATGCAATCGGTGAATTACCGTTCGGCAGGTACGGTTGAATTTGTGATGGATACTGACACACAAGAATTCTACTTTTTGGAAGTGAATACTCGTCTGCAAGTGGAACATGGCGTTACTGAACAAGTCTTTGGTGTCGATCTTGTGGAATGGATGGTGACTTTAGGCAGTGGCGATTGGGTTGCACCAACATCAAAACTTGAGTCACAAGGACATTCAATTCAAGTGCGTCTTTATGCCGAAGATCCAATCAAAAACTTCCAACCAAGTGCAGGACTTTTGACGCATGTTGAGTTCGATGCCAACGCGCGTAATGAAACTTGGGTAGAAACAGGTTCAAACGTCTCATCTTTCTATGACCCGATGATTGCCAAAATTATTGTGACTGCGGATGATCGTGATTCTGCAATTCAAGCCATGACAGTTACGCTCGCTAAAACCCAAGTGGCGGGCATTGAAACCAACCTTGAATATCTACAAAACATTATTGAGGGTGAGGTCTTTAAAGCAGGCACGCAAACCACACGCTTCTTAAATACCTTTGAGTGGAAAACCCAAAAGATTGAAGTCCTTCAAGCCGGTATTCAAACCGCCGTGCAAGATGTCACAGGCCGTTTGGGCTATTGGGATGTCGGCGTACCGCCATCAGGTGCGATTGATCCGCTGTCTTTAAATGTTGCGAACCAACTGTTAGGCAATGCACCAAATACCGCAGGGCTCGAATGTACCTTGCAAGGCCCAAGCTTAAAATTCCATTGTGATAGTCAAATTGTATTGGCAGGTGGTGATATGCCATCGACGTTGGATGGTGTGTCTGTCCCGATGTGGCAGACTGTGAATGTGCGCAAAGGTCAGGTACTCAAATGTGGCAAGATCGCCACAGGTTGCCGTACTTATATCGGCATTAAAGGTGGTCTGAATGTGCCTGAATATTTAGGCTCACAAGCGACTTTTACCTTAGGTCAGTTTGGTGGTCATGCAGGGCGTAATTTATTGATTGGCGATATGCTTCCAATCACGGCATTTACATCCGATGAAGTGAAAGCATTAAATGAAGATCAAATCCCAACATTCTCAAATACTTGGGAAATTGCGGTGATGTATGGTCCACATGGTGCACCTGATTTCTTTACCAAAAACGACATTGATACTTTCTTTGCCAATGAGTTTGAAATTCACTTTAACTCAAGCCGTACTGGTATCCGTTTGATTGGTCCAAAACCTGAATGGGCACGTCAGGATGGTGGTGAAGCGGGTCTGCATCCATCCAATATTCATGACAATGCCTATGCCATTGGGGCGATCGATTTCACTGGTGATATGCCAATTATTCTTGGGCCTGATGGTCCAAGCCTAGGTGGTTTCGTGTGCCCTGCGGTGGTGATCAATTCTGAATTATGGAAATTGGGTCAGCTGAAAGCCGGTGATAAAGTTAAATTTGTGCCTGTGAGCTACCATCAAGCCAAATTGCTGAATGAAAAATATCATGCGCATTTAACTGCTCAAGATACACAAGCAGTCACCTTTGATGAATCGTTCTATCCTGAAATCAGCACACTGAAATCTGCCATTTTAGATACCCTAAAAGGTCAAAATGGCACGCCTGATGTGGTGTATCGTCCTGCTGGCAACAACTATATGCTGGTTGAATATGGCGAACTGGTTTTAGATTTAAACCTGCGTTTCCGTATTCATGCGCTGGTGCAATGGGTCAAAGATCAAAATATTCAAGGCATTATTGACCTGACACCGGGCATTCGTTCGCTGCAAATCCATTTTGATTCGACCCAGCTTGATCAGATTGATTTATTGCGTATTCTTCAATTCGCAGAAGAGCAACTGCCTGATGTGACAGAGATGCAAGTGCCATCACGTACCGTCTATTTACCGCTGGCTTGGGAAGATTCACAAACCCAACTCGCAACCGAACGTTATATGCAAACTGTGCGCCCTGATGCACCGTGGTGTCCTGACAATATCGAATTTATTCGTCGTATCAATGGCTTAAAAGACAAACAAGCCGTGAAAGATGTGGTTTATAACGCCAGTTATTTGGTCATGGGCTTGGGCGATGTGTACTTGGGTGCGCCTGTGGCAACCCCGCTTGATCCGCGTCAGCGTTTAGTCACGACTAAATATAACCCTGCGCGGACGTGGACACCTGAAAACGCCGTGGGGATCGGCGGTGCGTATATGTGCGTGTACGGTATGGAAGGTCCGGGGGGTTATCAGTTTGTCGGTCGTACTTCGCAAATGTGGTCACGCTACCGTAAAAACCCTGATTTTGAGCAAGGTATGCCGTGGTTATTGCGCTTCTTTGACCAAATTAAGTTTTATGAAGTGTCTGAGTCCGAGTTGATGCAGATGCGTGAGGACTTTAAAGCGGGTCGTTTAAAACTGCGTATTGAAGAAGGTGTATTGAACCTCAAAGAATACAATGACTTCTTAACGGAAAATCAAGAATCTATTTCTGCCTTTAAAGCGGTACAACAAGCCAACTTTGATGCGGAGCGTAAACGTTGGCATGAAGCAGGGCTTGCAGAATATGTCTCTGAAAGCCTAGATGCCGTGGATGATGGTGAGGGTGTTGAAGTGCCTGAAGGTGGTTGTGCAGTGGAATCGCATATGCCGGGTTCAATTTGGAAAATTGAATGTCAGTCGGGGGATATTGTGGAAGAAGGTGCAACGCTTGCAGTGATTGAAGCGATGAAGATTGAGATTCCGATTATTGCGCCTGAGCGTATGAAAGTTGAAGCGATTACCATTGAAAAAGGGCAGACGGTAAAAACGGGGCAGGTGTTGTTTACGTTGGCGCCAGTGGTTTGATGAGATAGAAATAAAAAGACCGCTTAAGCGGTCTTTTTATTTGGTAAAGGGTTTTCAGAAATAATGTGTTCGAAAATTTTTTCACATAGTTCTTTGGCAGATTCGGTTAATTCCCATTCAACATGATCCATAACCGTTAGAACTAAGCGACAAAATTTAAGTTTTTCTTTAATAGTGCCTGATTGATCAGAAAAACATTTTTTAGGCTTGTCATCAGTGGTTCTAGGATTACCCACTCTAATTTGGTCATCAAGAATTTTACCAATACCATTTTTTGCATGAAAATAATCATGTTCTTCTATTAGAGTGACAATATCAAAACCTTCTTTGGTATCTGCTTGCATACCATCCATGGATAGATGATTGGAAAGAGCATTTCTTTTTGTCTCATCATCCTGAAAAGCACCATTTAAGCCTAAAAATTTAATACGGCAAGCATGATAAATAATGTTTGATGGCAGGGTATTTTCAGTTTCTTTACACTCTAAAAGGAAAAACTTTTCTCCTAGTTTTTCTTCTAAACTTGTAGCTCTCATGCCTTTATTTTTAGTTTTAATATCGCCATCAGCTATAAGAAACACACTACTAGAAGTTAAGAGAGCATTCATACCGCAATCATCTAAATGATCAGTAAATTCGTCACTAAAATCCCAATGCGTTAAGTTACTGCCTGCATACTCCACAAAGGTGTAATGATAATTAGGCATTAACCGCTGAATATCCGATGATCTGAATTTATATAATTCTAAATTATTAGGTTTTCCTTCGACCACTAAAGCTTCTTCTTGTTTTAATAAATCTAAATATTTCTGCATATATTTAGTGATATATAGTCGATCTGTAATGCCTTCAACCCAAATTGTACAGTTCGCCAAATAAACTGAAGAAGGGCGTACACCTAATGATGCAAGTAAGTCACGATCTCGGTCACAACGATAAATTTTAAAATCAAATTCGTTCGGATTACCTTCTTTCGGTTGTTTTACAAACTTTTGAATCATGACTTGATCAGATTCATCTGCCATATCAAGTAAATGGTTGGAATGGGTAGTAAAGAAGTAATAATGCTTTGTTTCATTTAAATAGAAGTTCATCAACTGGCGCGCCATACCTGCATGCATATGAAGCTCAGGCTCTTCAATGAAAAACGCATGAGATTCCCAATACCCCTCACTGTCTTTAATTTTTATATATGCTTCATACGTCAAAATTATTGCTTGTTGTAAGCCGTCACCTAATTGTGAAATAGGGAATTGCTTATCATTGCCTATCTTAATATTTACAACATCTTGATCGTGTTTAGGGATAAGTGAAACAGGTTCATTATCAAAGAAATATTGACTTAATTTTTCTTCATAATTTTTAATAAGTTCTCGCTGTTCAGGCTCACCAAGTAAATGAACTTTTAGTTCATGATATAAACATTCACCTGTAATAATATTTTTAGAGTTGAAGTTTTTATAATCAAAAAAATAATCTTTTTGTGCACGTTCGATATATGGCTGTTTATTTTCTTGATCGGTAACAGGACGCATTCCTCTTAATATAGGAATATAAAATTTACCATCCTTAAAACAATTTTGTAGCTCAATTCTTGCAATTTTATTATCTATTTTGGTTATTAAATCCTCTAAGTCTGTTTTAGAGTTGGTTGCAGATTCTTTGTAATTCGAAATTTTTGATTTAATTTGAGAAACTAAATTTTTTAAAGAATCTAGATTGAATTTACAGCTATCCAAAAATTTGAGTTCTGAAGTTATTTGAAATATTTCTTTTATATCCACCGGAGATGTACCGTCAGAACTCCATGTGGTGTCTTGTCCATGTCGAGTTGGTCTGATATGTGCTGAATTAGCA
>NZ_MODX01000016.1:0-68765 GCF_001866125.1 Acinetobacter sp. LCT-H3
TTTATAAAAACAATGAATATGAAATATTTGACTCTGCTTTCCAGCTTGTCTTTTGTTGCATGTGCTACAGGCAGCAATCAGCATCTGCATCATTCTCTACAGCCCTATATCGGTCAAACTGCCGCACAGGTTCGCAGCCAACTTGATCTTCGTGCAATGGGATTTAAAACCTCCCAGCACCCCATTCAGACAGCAGACTTTCTCAGTTATACTATTTTCCGGGATGTGAATATTCCGATGGGTACACCTAATATTAGTCAAAGTATCTCCCCTGGTGCACCAATTCCAATGCCTTCGAATGGAGGTTATAACATTAAGATGAAATGCCAAATCTGGTTTGACTTGAAAGATGAAATTGTTCAGGACATTCGTTATACCGGTAAAGCTTGCTAAACTATGTCCAGTGAAGTTTAAAACCTGTATGGGATTTAATGAGAGGTCCAATTTATCAGGATACTTCTCTCTACCGTGTGTCAAATTACAACAATAAGCTCGTTTTCTACTCGCTACAATAACCGCAATGGCTTTTGTAGGAGTCAGAATATGTTATCTGCATTTCGCCAAATAAAACTCGTATTACCAGGCATGCTTCTGCTGTTGTCTGCATGTACGCATACGCCTACCCTGTCTCAAGCCGAACGTGACGCTTATTTACAGCAGTATATTGGACAGTCTAGCCAAACCATTTATGCCAATCTGGATTTAAGCAAACTCGGCTACCAACAGGTAAATGAACCCGTACTTTCAGCCGGGCAACTGGTCTATATCGTGCAGCGTCCCGTTGCACTTCCACTCTCTGTTGCTCAGCATCCGGTTGCCGGTACTGGAACAGTACCCATTCCGGTGACACATAGTCCATCGCGTGGCTATGACGTAAACCTGCAATGTAAAATTGTTTTTGAACTCAAGGACAATATTGCACAAGCAGTGAAATATACCGGCCGAACCTGTTAATTCAGCAGACACAAAAAAACGCAGCCTGAGCTGCGTTTTTTATTGATCAGTTCTGGAGTGAAATTTAGTTCAATGCAGCAACTACTGCCTGGCCCATTTCCACTGTACCGACTTTGCTCATGCCTTCGGACATAATATCCGCAGTACGTAAACCTTGATCCAATACATGACCTACTGCATCTTCAATTGCTTTTGCAGCCGCTTCTTCACGGAAGGTGTAACGCAGCATCATTGCAACAGACAGAATGGTTGCCAATGGATTTGCCAGGTTTTGACCTGCGATGTCTGGTGCAGAACCATGACATGGTTCATACATGCCTTTGCCATTCTCATCTAGAGAAGCAGATGGCAACATACCAATTGAACCCGTTAACATTGCTGCTTCGTCAGACAAAATGTCACCGAACAGGTTAGAAGTGACAATTACGTCAAACTGTTTAGGCGCACGTACCAACTGCATTGCAGCATTGTCGACATACATATGCGACAGGTTGATGTCTGGATATTGCTCTTCTTTCAATTCAGTAACGGTTTGTTTCCAAAGCTCAGTCACTTCAAGCACGTTTGCTTTATCGACTGAACATACTTTACCGCCACGCAGACCGGCAAGTTCAAATGCAACTTTGGCAATACGCTTGATTTCAGACTCTGAATACACATCAGTGTTAAAACCTTGTTTTTCACCATTTTCCAGTTCACGGATACCACGTGGTTGACCGAAGTAGATACCACCTGTCAATTCACGTACGATCAGGATATCTAGACCAGCTACAATTTCAGGTTTCAGGCTAGACGCATCAGCAAGTTGCGGATAGAGAATCGCCGGACGCAGGTTCGCGAACAGGTTCAGTTCACTACGCAATTTTAACAGACCACGTTCAGGACGAATTGAGCGTTCAATCGTATCCCATTTAGGACCACCCACAGCGCCAAGCAGAATTGCATCAGCTTTTTTTGCCTGCTCAGACGTCACATCTGGATAAGGTGCACCATGTGCATCAATCGCAGCACCACCCAACAGGCCATGTTCCCAGCTTAGATCTAAATTAAATTTTTCATTTACGCGAGTCAGCACTTGCTCTGCTGCTTTCACAATTTCAGGACCGATGCCGTCACCAGCTAAAATCAAAATTTGTTTAGACATGAGATATTCCATTTATAAAGTCAGCATTTCGCTGACTGGGTTAAATTTTCTGTTCTACAAACTCGGCAATGCCAGTTTCAACATTGTATGGCTTGCAGAAGCGTCGAATTATTTTGGTGTTTTGCAACAGATCTACACACAGTGGATCCGGTGCAGAGGCCTGCAATAAGCTGGTGTTTCGAGTCGAGCGCTGGCGATACATCTTAAAGGTGTACTTATGCTTGGCCTGAAAGTTCTGGAATACATGTAGAACTTCGGCCTTATCCGGACTAATCGGATAAAAGCGTACCACCAGTTCATGCTGCCCCGCGGGTACCGACAGGTAAACCGGATTAGGCTCTTTCAGGCTTTTTGCTTGTAAACGCACAAGCTTGAGCTTGAGCGCTTCACTCTCCACATGTCGTTTTTCAGCATTGATGATCTTGATATCATCCATACGTTCAAAATTACAATCGTGGGTACCTGAACAATAAATCAGGGCATCTGAACTATTTACAGCCGAATCTGTCAATTTCTTCAACTGTATCGTATCGATGGTCTGACATGCTGTCATTAACATCGAAACCGTACCCAATGCAAATAACTGTTTCCAATAGCTGGCCATGCTGAATGTCTAACCCAAACGAAATTTCCATGATTTCACGATATTAGCAAGGGTTAGACTTTCCCGCTATGATAATTTAACTAGATTTAGCCACTAATTTCTGCAAATACCCAAGGGCGAGATTTTTTGGTTTTTTCTTCATAAGCGCGAATCGCATCGGCATCCTGCAAAGTTAAACCGATGTCATCCAAACCGTTTAAAAGACAATGCTTGCGGAATGGATCAACTTCAAACTTGAAACTTTCACCTGACGGGGTACGCACTTCTTGCGCTGCAAGATCAATTGTTAATTGATAACCTTCAGTCGCAGCGCATTCTCTAAATAACTGATCAACAATTTCTTCAGACAGGATTACTGGCAACATGCCGTTTTTAAAGCTGTTATTGAAGAAAATATCCGCATAGCTTGGTGCAATCACGGTACGGAAACCGTATTCATTCAATGCCCATGGCGCATGCTCTCGGCTTGAACCACAACCGAAGTTTGAACGTGAAATTAAAATTGATGCACCTTGGTAACGTGGTTTGTTTAACTCAAAATCAGGGTTTAAGGGACGTTTTGAATTATCCTGACCTAAATAACCTTCATCCAGGTAACGCAATTCATCAAATAAATTTTCACCAAAACCGGTACGTTTGATCGATTTTAAAAACTGTTTTGGAATAATTAAGTCGGTATCTACATTGGCACGGTCTAATGGTGCAACGATACCTTGTTCAACGGTATAAGCTTTCATGTCTTTGCTCCTATTAGCCGATTAGAATGAACGTACATCAACAAAGTGACCGGCAATTGCTGCTGCTGCTGCCATTGCTGGGCTCACCAAATGGGTACGACCGCCATTGCCCTGACGACCTTCGAAGTTACGGTTCGAGGTAGATGCACAATGCTCGCCCGGCTGTAACTTATCAGCGTTCATGGCCAAACACATTGAACAACCCGGCTCACGCCATTCAAAGCCTGCTTCAATCAGGATTTTATCTAAACCTTCAGCTTCAGCTTGTGCTTTGACCAAACCAGAACCTGGAACGACCATCGCCTGTTTAATGCTCGGTGCAACCTTTTTACCTTTCGCCACTTCAGCCGCAGCACGAATATCTTCAATACGTGAATTGGTACAAGAGCCGATAAATACACGATCTAACCGGATATCAGACAAGGCCTGACCAGCAGTTAAACCCATGTATTGATAAGCACGTGTCCAGTCATTGCGTTGTACGTCATCTTTGGCTTGTTCCAACGTTGGAACTGCTTGAGAGACTGGAATCACCATTTCAGGAGAAGTACCCCAAGATACCTGTGGCTCAATCTCTTCACCTTGTAATACCACAACGGTATCAAAGTGTGCGCCTTCATCAGAATGCAAGGTATTCCAGTAAGCAACTGCTTGATCCCACTGCTCACCTTTCGGTGCATATGGACGGTTCTTCACATATTCAATGGTTTTATCATCGACTGCGACCATACCAACACGGGCACCGCCTTCGATCGCCATATTACATACAGTCATACGGCCTTCGATCGACATGTCGCGGAAGACCTGACCGCCAAATTCGATGGCATGGCCTGTACCGCCCGCAGTCCCGATTTTGCCAATAATGGCTAAAACCACGTCTTTTGGAGTTACGCCTTGACCCAATTTGCCGTCAACGCGCACCAACATGTTTTTCATTTTCTTTTGAACCAGGCATTGGGTTGCCAATACATGTTCAACTTCAGAAGTTCCGATACCATGTGCCAAACAGCCGAAAGCACCATGCGTTGCAGTATGTGAGTCACCACATACCACCGTCATGCCTGGCAAGGTCAAACCCTGTTCTGGACCCACAACATGTGCAATACCTTGGCGAACATCATTAATGTCAAACTGCACCACATTAAAGGTTTTACAGTTGTCATCTAAGGTTTGTACCTGGATACGTGAAGTTTCATCTTCAATCCCAGAAATACCTTCTGAACGTTCTTTGGTAGAAGTCGGTACGTTATGGTCTGGCGTCGCCACGTTCGCGCTTAAACGCCATGGTTTACGACCCGCCAGTTGTAAGCCTTCGAATGCCTGCGGAGAAGTTACTTCATGCAATAAATGACGGTCGATATAAAGTAAAGCTGAACCATCGTCACGCTGTTTTACTAAATGGTCATCCCATAACTTATCGTATAATGTTTTTGCTGTTTGGGTCTCGCCTGCCATGTCGATGTACTCCACTGGACTGGGTAAATTCTATCTCTAATTTTGATTATATCGCTGCGGTCACATAAATCTAATTTATCATTTTTATTAGTTAATAAACTTTTTGGAATATTTAAAATTGGATTTTAAACAGACCGATATTGATTTTTATTTAATCTAATTTTCCGATCATTTTATGCAAAATATACGTTTTTACAAATTAAATGAGAATTATTATTATTTATTCATACAGAAAACATTGAATTTACTTTTTGAGGAATATCGACATGGCACACGTTCAAAAATTTGTTGTAGATAATCAGCGTATGTTCAAGAAAACCTTGAGCTATTACGTCATGCACATCACGGTAGCCATGTTAGTCGGTTATTTTGTGACGGGTAGTTTAGCCATGGCAATTGCATTAAGTTTATTAGAACCGACTGTTCAGGCTGTTGTTTTCTTCTTCCACGAAAAAGCCTGGGAGGCTAAATCTGAACAGAGCAATAATGAGGAAATCACAGCCTAAATTCTTTTCTGTCCTTATTCCTCGTTTTGCCACCGCTTACCCTCGGTGGCTTTTTTTATTGATGCATATCCGATTTTTATAAAATATTTTTCTGGGTTCAAGCCGCTATTTCCAGCTATTTATTGTATAAGCGATCAATGAATGTCGGATTTTATAGCAATAGATACAACTTTTCCTTTGATTTATTCTCAAAATATTACAACAATAGAGATACGCATAAAAAATCTTTATAGGTGATTAAGATGAATCTCGCAGCCTTTGAAGCCTTTGTAAAAGTCATGGAAACTGGATCAATTTCTCTGGCGGCAGATCAGCTTTTTATTACTCAACCCGCCGTGACCAAACGGATTCATAGTCTGGAAGAGTATTTTGGAGTCAAGCTGTTTGAATCAGCTGGTCGTGGTGTACAAGCAACCCATGCCGCGCATTCGCTGTTACCGAAAGTGAAAAACTGGCTGAATGAACTGGGCGATATTCACCATACCCTCAGCCATGAACAAGGCCAGATTCAGGGCAAACTGAAAATTGGTACCAGTCATCATATTGGTCTGCATCACCTTCCAGCACATTTGCGTCAGTATGTACTGCAATATCCGGATGTGACCCTGGATGTGCACTTTGTTGATTCTGAACAGGCGCATGAACAGGTGATTGCCGGTGACTTGGAACTGGCTTTCCTGACTTTACCTCCACATGGCGATGAACGGCTGAACTATGTGACTATCTGGAACGATCCATTGGTGTTTGTAGTTGCTCCATTTCATCCATTGGCCCAGCAGAAGAATCTGTCACTGGAAGATCTGGTGCATTACCCGAGCCTATTACCGTCTGCACAAACCTATACCACGCAAATTACCATGGCAGAGTTTGAGAAACGTGGCGTCAAACCAAAAATCACCATGAGTAATAATCCACTCGAATCGATCCGCATGCTGGTTTCCATTGGTCTGGGCTGGTCAGTACTACCACAAACTCTTGTAAATCATGACTTGCAACAGCTGGATATTCCTCTGGAAATGAACCGCCAGCTCGGCATGGTCTGGCATCCGGGACGTACCCAGTCCAAAGCCGCACAGGCCCTGGTTGAGTTAATGCAACAACCTAAACTCTAAGTCACTTCATTTTAAAATAAGAGGCTGCGATGGATTCAATTCGCAGCATTTTGTTACCTAAATGAGCAACAACTGCATCCTGCTTTGCATTAAGTTTAAGATATTCCCTGCGCGGACTTACCAGTGGAATATCTTAAAATTCTTAATGGAGTCTGATGGATGCAGCCCGATTCAACCTTATTTAAATCTAACCAGCCAAATAGTAAGTCACCTACATATTTAGCAGACGACAGCCCTTGGCAACAGGGCAAAATTCGCCTGCTTCCAACACCTAATTTAAACTTTGAAGACATTTCCACAGCGCGCCATGTGATTCGTGAATATTTCCTGAATACCTTTGACACCTACGAATCCCTGTTTGACTGTCTGCGCAATGAAGAAGCATTTTATGTCAAACCGATTAGCCTGCGTCATCCGCTGATTTTCTATTTCGGTCATACCGCTACTTTTTTTGTCAATAAACTGCTGCTCAGCAAACTGATTCCTCAACAGCTGAACCCATATATGGAAAGTATCTTTGCCATCGGTGTAGATGAGATGAGCTGGGACGATCTGGATGAACAGAATTATGACTGGCCTGAAGTCAGTGAAGTAAAAGCGTATCGGCACCGGGTACGAGCCCTGGTACTGAAGATCATAGAAAATGCACCTCTAGAACTCCCTCTCAACTGGCAGAGTCCATGGTGGTCGATCCTGATGGGCATTGAACATGAACGGATCCATCTGGAAACTTCGTCAGTATTGATTCGACAACACCAACTGCAATATGTGCAAAATCATCCACTATGGCATGCCCGAATCCTGACTGGCCCTGCACCAGAAAATCAGCTTCTTCCTGTTCCTGCGGGAACGGTTCGACTGAATAAAAATTTCACTGATCCATATTATGGCTGGGACAATGAATACGGTCTGCATGAAGCTGAAATCAACGAGTTTCAGGCATCACAATTTCTGGTGTCCAATCAGGAATTTTTCAACTTTGTCGAAGCTGATGGTTATCAGCAGTCAGAATACTGGAGTGAAGAAGGTAAAGCCTGGCTGGAATTTATTGAAGCGCAACATCCAAGCTTCTGGACTAAAAAAGAGGATGGCTGGCATTTACGTATCATGCTGGAAGAAATTCCAATGCCGTGGGATTGGCCAGTCGAGGTGAATTACCACGAAGCTAAAGCCTTTTGTAACTGGAAATCACTACAAACCGGTGAATCAATCCGTTTGCCGAACGAAGATGAATGGTATCGGCTGTATGACCATGTCGGCCTGGATCCTAAACGACCGCTGCCTTTAGAAGCCAATATTGCCTTGCAACATGCACCTAATCCTTGTCCGGTATATCAGTTCCAGCAAGGCGAGTTTTATGATGTACAAGGCAATGTCTGGCAATGGACTGAAACTGCAATCTATCCCTTTGAAGGTTTTCAGGTCCATCCAATTTATGATGACTTTAGTACCCCAACCTTCGATGATCGGCATAATCTGATTAAAGGCGGTTCCTGGATTTCGGGGGGTAATGAAGCTTTGCATAGTTCCCGCTATGCCTTTAGACGACACTTTTTCCAGCATGCGGGTTTTCGCTATGTGGCTGGATCAGATGAACCAGTTTCACCTTATCATTCACATTATCAGACAGATGAACTGATTTCGCAGTATCTGGAATTTCAGTATGGTCAGGAGTATTTGGGCGTTCCGAATTTTGCCAGGTCTCTCATTATCCTCGCCGAGCCTTATTTTGTAAAAACTGCCAGAAAAAAAGCACTTGATCTTGGCTGTGCCACAGGACGCGCCAGCTTTGAACTGGCGCAGCATTTTGAACAGGTAACAGGTCTAGATTTCTCGGCACGTTTTATTCAGCAAGGTATAGCCTTAGCGCAAGGTGCAACTTTAGGTTATACCATTCCGGTTGAAGGTGAACTGGTCGAATATAAATCCTGTTCACTGCAAGAGACTGGACTTGATCAGGTTGCTCATAAGGTCGAGTTTTATCAGGCGGATGCCTGCAATCTAAAACCACAATTTAAGGAATACGATTTCATTCTGGCAGCCAATCTGATTGACCGGCTGCACCACCCTAAAGCCTTTCTGCACGAAATTCATCAGCGACTGAATATTGGCGGTATTCTGATGCTGGCTTCACCTTATACCTGGCTGGACGAACATACCGCGCGTAGTGAATGGCTGGGCGGTTTTAAGCGGGCTGGAGAAAATTGTACGACCTTAGATGGAATACAGGAATTATTGAGTCCACATTTTGAAATGCTGGCTGAACCTATAGATGTTCCCTTTGTGATCCGTGAAACAGCGCGTAAATATCAACATACCCTGTCACAGGTCACTTTATGGAAACGCATACGTTAAGATGCCAAAATCAAATAAAAAGCCAGTCATCAGACTGGCTTTTGGTTTTAAGATACATTCAGATTTCGATGGTCGCATCCTCATGCAGGGATTCATTCAGTTGGTCTACCACGATGGCCCATTCACCATCAGACGCAATCTTTTCAGCGAGAAACTGGCGCTGTGCCTCAGACCAGTAGGGTGCATCCAGCAGATTAAAATCCTTATGCAGCTGATGATCGTTAATGAAGGTTGCAATTCCTTCCTCACTGGCATCCAGGCCCAACTGTTCAAATAGGTGCGTCATGCGTGGTCTTACTTTATTCATTTCAACTACCTCTGAGTTTCCCTTATTCTCATTATGCAAATTAAGCTTAGCATGAGCTGCAGTGAGCTAGTGTGACAATAGTTTATTTTTCACCTTGAATCTGTGCACATAAAAAAGCACAACCTGAGTTGTGCTTCACAGATTTGCTCGCTTCAGATGATTAAATCGACCAGTCCTGAATTTCCCAGCCCTGCTCTTTCGCCAGTGCTTCTAAACGATCATCCGGATTGACTGCAATGGCATGATCAGCATGTTCCAGCAAGAAACGGTCATTGATTGAATCCGAATAGGCCCAGGACTCGGTCACATCACGGCCTTCCAGCCACTGTTCCAGGCGGATCAGTTTGCCTTTCTGGTAACAGGCAGTATTGATCACTTTACCAGTATATTTACCATCAACAATTTCAGCATTTGTCGCGATAATTTCAGTAATGCCAAATTCACGGAAAATTGGCGCAGTAATAAAGTCAGAAGTTGCGGTAATACCGACCAATTCATGTCCTGCTTCACGGTGACGTTCAATTGCCTTAAAACCTTCTGGACGCATTTGCGGACGAATGACTTTTTGCATGAATAGTTGATGTAGTTCAATCAGATAATCATTGTCATGTTTGGTTAAAAATTCAAAGACAAATTCATTATAGGCATAGGGATCCAGCTGACCTTTTTTATAATCTTCATAGAACTTGTCATTCATGGCACGGTGATGAACAGGGTCAACCAAGCCCTCGTTGACCAAGAATTCTCCCCAAGAATGATCCGAATCTGTATTTAACAAGGTGTGATCGAGATCAAATAGCGCCAATTTCATGAAAATACTCGTAAAAACTGAAATTTAAGAAAAAAATTGTAAATCTATCTCCGCTAGTCGATAGAAATTCGTTAAGATCATAGCAATTTTAACATTTTTAAACTTTGCTTTTTTCGTGCTGGATACAGAAATAAAAATCCCCGAGGGCAAAGGCATAAATTACACAATATTAGGTGCCAAATGATCGACTCTGAAGGTTTCCGACCGAATGTCGGGATCATTTTGGCAAACGATGCTGGACAGGTTTTATGGGCGAAGCGCATTGGACACAATGCATGGCAATTTCCACAAGGAGGTATCCAATATGGAGAAACCCCTGAGCAGGCACTCTACCGTGAGCTGAGAGAAGAAGTCGGCTTACTGCCCGAACATGTCCAAATTATAGCGCAAACCAAAGGCTGGCTGCGTTATCGTTTGCCGCACCGGTACATTCGTACGGATTCAGATCCGGTGTGTATCGGACAGAAACAAAAGTGGTTTTTACTCAAACTGACGGCGTCAGTACAGAACATTCAGCTTGATCTGTCTGACCCGCCCGAATTTGATCAATGGCAGTGGGTCAGTTACTGGTACCCGCTCGGTCAGGTCGTGAATTTTAAACGTGACGTATACCGCAAGGCCATGGTAGAACTGTGTCAGCAACTTCCCAAGGAAAAACCTTAAAAACTGCACAAATATGCAGATTTTTTAGGCAGTTATTGTTATAAATAAAGAATATACCGGACCCTAAATTACGAAGGAGCAGCGCGAATGTCGAATATGCAACTGGAGACCCTGAGACGTATTGTTCAAGAGATCAATGCGTCAGCCAGTTTGCACGAATCACTCGACATTATGGTTAATCAGGTAGCCCAGGCGATGCAGGTCGACGTCTGCTCCATTTATCTGCTGGATGAGCGCAACCAGCGCTATCTACTGATGGCATCTAAGGGCCTAAAACCTGAAGCGGTGGGCCATGTGTCGCTGCAAACTGGTGAAGGTCTGGTGGGGCTGGTCGGACAGCGCGAGGAAATCGTCAACCTCGACAATGCTCCGAAACATGAGCGTTTCTTGTATTTACCTGAAACCGGGGAAGAAATTTATAACTCTTTCCTTGGCGTTCCGGTCATGTACCGTCGTAAGGTCATGGGCGTTCTTGTGGTTCAGAATAAAGAACCTCAGGATTTCTCAGAAGCTGCTGAATCCTTCTTAGTGACGCTCTGTGCTCAGCTCTCTGGTGTAATTGCCCATGCCCATGCAGTCGGCAATATTGATGTGTTCCGCAAGCCCAGCAATCTGCCTGCTTATAAAACCTTCCAGGGTGTATCAGGCTCAGGTGGTATTGCTCTAGGTCGTGCCGTGATCCTCTATCCGCCAGCAGATCTGGGAGCAGTTCCGGATCGTGAAGCGGATGACATCAGCGAAGAACTTGCCCTGCTCGACAACGCGCTAAATTCCGTACGTGAGGAAATCCAGTCTCTCGATGACAAGATGCAGGATGCTCTCATGGCTGAGGAACGTGCACTGTTCAGTGTGTTCCTGCGTATGCTGGACGAAAATGCCCTGCCAGCTGAAATCAAGGAACTGATCCGTGAAGGTCACTGGGCGCAAGGAGCGGTACGAATTGTCATTGAAAACCATGTGGCGCAGTTTGCTCAGATGGAAGATGACTATTTACGTGAACGTGTTGCTGACCTGAAAGATTTAGGCCGCCGGATTCTGGCTAAATTACAGGAAGCTGATGAAAGCCATCGTGAACTGACCGATGAAAGCATCCTGATTGGCGAGGAAATCTCGACCGCAGCGCTGGTAGAATTACCTGTTGATAAAATTGCAGCGATTGTCACCACTGAAGGTGCAATGAATTCACATATGGTGATTGTCGCGCGTGCACTCGGTATTCCGACCGTAGTGGGTGTGACCGAATTACCTATCAATACCCTTGATGATGTCGAAATGATTGTTGATGCGCATCAGGGTCGGGTATTTATCAATCCGCCACGTCGTCTGCGTACCCGTTATAAAGAAATTCAGAAAGAAGAAGAACAGCTCGCCAAAGATCTGCGTCAGTATGAAACCAAGGATGCGATTACCCCAGATGGTGTGGCTGTGCGCCTGTTTGTGAATACAGGCTTGATGATTGATGTGGTACGCGGTGTACAGCGCGGTGCCAAAGGTGTCGGTTTATACCGTTCTGAAATTCCCTTTATGCTGCGCGACCGCTTCCCGGGTGAAGAAGAACAGCGTGCCATTTACCGCCAGCAACTTACTCATTTCGCCAATAAACCCGTGGTGATGCGTACCCTCGATATTGGGGCAGATAAAGACCTGCCATACTTCTCGATTGAAGAAGAAAATTCGGCATTGGGCTGGCGCGGGATTCGTTTTACCCTCGATCATCCAGAAATTTTCTCTTCGCAAATTCGTGCGATGTTAAAAGCCAGTATTGGACTGAATAATCTACATATCCTGCTACCAATGATCACCAGTGTCAGCGAAGTAGAAGAAGCACTATATTTGCTGGAGCGTGACTGGGTTGCAGTCCAGGAAGAAGAACAGGTCAAGATCACCAAGCCTAAAATTGGTATCATGCTAGAAGTGCCGAGTGTCCTGTATCAGATTGATGAATTTTCTGAATTTGTCGACTTCTTCTCGGTCGGCTCTAATGACTTGACCCAATATTTACTGGCAGTGGATCGCAATAACCCGCGTGTCGCCAACGTTTATTCGCATTTGCACCCTGCCGTTTTACGTGCCCTGACCCGTTTGGTACAGGATTGTCATCGTAATGAAAAACCGATCAGTATATGCGGGGAAATGGCAGGTGATCCGATTTCGGCTGTGCTGCTGATGGCCATGGGCTTTAATACCCTGTCAATGAGTTCAAGTAATATTCTGCGGGTGCGTAAGACGATTTGTCATGTCCCTATGCCGGATGCTCAGGACTTATTGGAACATGTGCTAAAACTGGATAATCCGCTGGTCGTAAAAAGCTGGATGGAACATTATTTCCGTACGCATGGTCTGGGAGATATGGTGAAAGGCGCGACCCGAATCGTAGGGGCTTAGGCTGCTGAATTTAGCAAAACTGCCATAAATAAAAAAGGGAGATAGTCATTTGAATATCTCCCTTTTTTGTGCTTGCTATAGCCACGTTTTGCATTTTTTTTGCGGTCTGTAAACACCTGGCTTTTGTTGACCTCATGCATGTGTTTGGCCACAAAGTTATGTATTACTGCTTCTGGCAGCTGCTTTTTCTTTGCCATCTTTTCACCTGTTTTTTGACATAGCATCTGAATTGACACTGTGCATATATTGCGCTCTATTCAGTATATTTCAAGTGGTTTTCAATATTTTTAGGATTTGAGAATAACTTTTAACAAGAAGCTATTCTCTCCTCCTTTTTAATATTTTATGAAGATGAGTCTTGAGCTAAAGCTCGTTCCAAAATCCTCTCTACATCTCCTTGTTTGGCACTCATCATACCTACTACTCGCCCATGAAACTCACTGTATCGGGTCTGAATAAATGCATTAAAAATAAATTCAGGTGCATGACGCTTCAGTAATACAGCTTGAGCTAAAAGAGTTAAACGGCTGACCAGACTGCGTCCCATAAATTGCAGTTCATCTGCAGGCTGCTGGAACAGTTTAAACAGCGTTTGAAGTTCCTGTTTCAGTCTTTCATCCTGCATTGCAGTAGCAGCCAGATCCTGAAACAGTATGTCAATCGATTCCGGTTCACGACCAATGGCACGCAGTACATCCAGACACATGACATTGCCTGAGCCTTCCCAAATGGTATTCACTGGCGCTTCTTTGAAAATTCGTGCCATGATGCCATTATCGACATAGCCATTACCACCAAAGATTTCCATGGTTTCACCGGTCAATTCTACGGCACGTTTGCAGATCCAGAACTTGGAAGCCGGGGTCATAATCCGCTTCCAGGCCAGTGACAAGGCATCATCATTTTCATAACAGGAAGCCAGATAGAAACTCAACTGCATTGCCGCTTCTGTTTCCAGCGCCAGATCAACCAGTACTGCCTGCATTAAGGGCTGTGCTGCCAGATGCTTGCCAAAAGCCTTACGCTGTCGGGTATAGGCCAGACATTGCACCAGCGCCTGACGTAACATCGCAGTACTGCCAACCGAGCAGGTCAGACGGGTATAATTCGCCATTTCAATAATGGTGGGGATACCCCGTCCTGCTTCACCGATCATGATGCCCCAAGCTTCCTGAAACTCGACTTCCGAGCTGGAATTGCTACGATTCCCAACTTTGTCTTTGAGTCGCTGTACATGAATATTATTCTTGGTTCCATCTTCACGCCAACGTGGAACAAAGAAACAGGCCAGACCATCCTGTTCAGTTTTCGCTACGACCAGATGAGCATCACACATCGGTGCCGAAAAAAACCATTTATGGCCGGTCAGCAGATAAGCCTGTCCTCGACCTGATTCGCCGATGGGCACGGCAAAGGTTTCATTCGCCCGAACGTCGGAACCGCCCTGCTTTTCAGTCATCCCCATACCCAGCCAGATTGATTTTTTTTGGGTAATCGGCAGATCACGTTCATCGTATTCAGTAGATAATAATTTATCGCCGATTTTGGCCCAAAGTTCCGGTTCACGCTGAATTAAGGGAATACTGCCAAGGGTCATCGAAGTCGGGCACAGACTGCCACTTTCTACCTGTCCACTCAGGTAGAACCGTGCTGCCCAGTCGACCCATTTAGATTTTGATTCAGCCTGATTAAAAGGATGTGCATGACTATCAAATTGACGATTAATGCGCATCCATTGATGCCATGCAGGATGAAATTCAATGTAATCACGACGGCGACCCCGGGCATCAAAAGCATGCAGAATAGGCGTATGTCGGTTTGCCAGATCGGCATATTGATAATATTCCGATGAACCGACCACCTGCCCCATTTCATTTAAAATTGTCTGATCCTGACTACCATAGCTCTGCAAAATTTCCTGCAACACGCGGTCACTCGCAAACAGGTTATAATCCTGACGTTCATCAAACTGATTCTGAATAGAATGGGTCATCCATGCCTGCATCGTTCATCGTTCCTGATTGATTATGATGATAGGCTTTCAGTATAAAGAATATTCACCCACAGCATGTTCGGTTTTCAGTCATGACCTCCCCCTCTGTACAGCTGCGGCGCAAGCCTCGCCAGTCCCGGGCCAAACAGACCCAGCAGGCCCTGCTGGACAGTGTTGTTCGGCTTTTGCAGCAGCAGACACCCGCACAACTGACCATCCGTGAGATTACCGAACTGGCCGGCGTCGGTCTGGGCACCTTTTATGAATACTTTGCCCAGAAAGAAGATTTGCTGGCCTGGGTAATCCACCAGCAGATTATCCAGCATGCCGAGGCACTACGCAGTTATACCCAGCCACCACCGCAGTTATCCACAACTGGTGATATTTGCAGCGATATACTGGCTCTACTACACTTTCAGCTTGACCGTATCCGCAGCGAGCAGCGGCTGTGGGCCAGTGTGTTTTTACTGGAACGCAGCCTGTCGAGCGAACAGGCCTATCAAAAGCATTATCAGCTGATGCTGGACAGCTGGCAGCAGATTTTAAGCCGCTATATACCTGAAACCCACGAACGCTTGCGCTGTGCCGAAAACCTGCATCGCATCAGTTATGGCTTTATTTCACAAACCCTGTTAATCCAGCCCACATTTCAGGACTGGCCGCAACTGCAGGCCGATATTGAACTGGCCATCCAGCCGTTTTTAGCCCGGCTCATCTCAACAAAATCCGACCAAAACACTCAGAAATCAAAACTTTAAGCTATCGATTATTCCTTTGAGCACTAATCGTTTTATCCATTTGAAAAACTGCGGTACTCGGTCTACATTAAATGAGAACCAAGCTACATTTTTATGTTTTTTATCCATCGCCATCCTGCCCAGTCAGTCGTTGCAAGGCAGATGTCCATGATGGGCTGGGTTGGTTTTTTGATGACTTTGATAACGGTTAATTTCATGGGATGTCACCTGCCTGGAGAATCCAGCCCGTGTCCAACGTCAGCACATGAATACAATAACGGAGAACGATAATGAGCCAAGACTTTAAAAAATGTCCGGTCACCCACCTCACCACCGATGCCGGTGCTCCGGTGGTCGATAACCAGAACAGTATGACCGCCGGTGCCCGTGGTCCATTGCTTACCCAGGATTTATGGCTCAATGAAAAACTGGCGAACTTTGTTCGTGAAGTGATTCCTGAACGTCGTATGCACGCCAAAGGTTCAGGTGCATTCGGAACCTTTACCGTGACTCACGACATTACCCAATATACCCGCGCCAAAATTTTCTCTGAAGTCGGCAAGAAAACCGAAATGTTTGCCCGCTTCTCGACAGTGGCCGGTGAGCGCGGTGCAGCCGATGCCGAACGTGATATTCGCGGTTTTGCACTAAAATTCTATACCGAAGAAGGCAACTGGGATTTAGTCGGTAACAACACACCGGTGTTCTTCTTCCGTGACCCGCGCCAGTTCCCGGACCTGAACAAAGCGGTAAAACGTGACCCGAAAACCAACGTCCGTTCCGCCAACAACAACTGGGATTTCTGGACCCTGTTACCAGAAGCGCTGCATCAGGTGACCATTGTCATGTCAGACCGCGGTATTCCAGATGGTTATCGTCATATGCATGGTTTTGGCAGCCACACCTACAGCTTCATTAATGCCAACAATGAACGTTTCTGGGTCAAATTCCATTTCCGTACCCAGCAGGGCATTAAAAACCTGACCGATGCCGAAGCCGCAGCACTGATTGGCCAGGACCGTGAAAGCAGCCAAAATGACCTGTTTAATGCAATTGAACGTGGCGATTTCCCGAAATGGACCCTATTCGTGCAGATCATGCCGGAAACCGAAGCGGAAACCGTGCCTTATCATCCGTTTGACCTGACCAAAGTCTGGCCAAAAGGTGATTATCCATTAATTGAAGTCGGTGAGTTTGAACTGAACCGTAACCCGGAAAACTATTTCCAGGATGTGGAGCAGGCCGCTTTTGCACCAAGTACCCTGGTGCCGGGGATCAGCTATTCACCAGACCGTATGCTGCAAGCACGTTTAATTAACTATGCCGATGCTGCGCGTTATCGCGTGGGGGTGAACCATTCCCAGATTCCGGTAAACGCAGCCCGTTGTCCGGTCCACTCTAACCGCCGTGATGGTCAGGGCCGTATGGATGGCAACTATGGCGGCTTGCCACACTATGAGCCAAACAGCTTCCAGCAATGGCAGGAACAGCCACAGTACCGTGAACCACCACTGAAAATCCGTGGCGATGCCGATTTCTGGGATTATCGTCAAGATGACAGCGATTACTTTAGCCAGCCGCGTGCCCTGTTCAACCTGATGAATCCTGAACAGAAACAGGCGCTGTTTGACAATACTGCGCGTGCCATGGGCGATGCCTATGACTTTATCAAGTACCGTCATATCCGTAACTGCTTTATGTGTGACCCGGCCTACGGCGAAGGTGTAGCCCAAGCCTTGGGGATAACCGTGGCAGATGCTCAGGCCGCTCGAGCCACCGACCCTGCGCTGGGTCAGCCAGGCGTGCTCTAAGCCTCTACACAGAGAGTTCAAGCCATAAAAAAACCACCTTCGGGTGGTTTTTTGTTGCAGGATTTAAACTTAAACAATCAGCTTCTTGCCTTCGCGAATGCAATAAAACGGATTCATCAGTTTTGAGGATTTACGCATGGCATTTTGCAAATCGACTTCCGGCTGTTCACGGCCTTCATCGGTGAGCTGGAAGGTACGGTAATGAATGGCCAGCGAACATTTGGAATGCAGGTCTTTATGCGCCTGAAAAGCATCTTCCGGATTCATGTGCATATAACGCATCAGGTCCCGTGGCTCATAGGCGCCAATCGGTAACAGCGCAATTCGTGGTGCACCAATACGGGCATGGATTTCCTTGAAATGGGAGGAATAACCGGTATCTCCGGCAAAGAAGCAGTGATCTTCACCATGCAGAATCGAGAAACCACCCCAGAGTGCGCTGTTCTGGTCGCGCATACCACGGCCTGAACCATGCTGTGCCGGAATATAGACCAGTTTTAATTCATTAAACAGCGCCGATTGCCACCAATCCATTTCCACCACATGAAAGTTTTTTGGCAAATACCAGCTATTGCCCAGTCCGGTATAAATTGGCATGGCAAAACGGGCATGTAACCAGCGCAGGGTGGCCAGATCCATGTGGTCATAATGGTTATGGCTCAGCAGCACCGCATGAATGGTTGGTAACTCTTCCAGGGCAATTCCAGCCGGGCAAATCCGTTTCGGACCTCTGCCCTGCTGCGGTCCAGCATATTCACACCAGACCGGATCGGTCAGGAAATTATAGGGGCCAATCTGAATCAGAACGGTGGCATGTCCCACAAACCAGATCTGCCAGTCATCCAGGCTGGCATTCGGACGTTCCTGCGGAATTGGACGCTTGCCTTCAGCGGGCTGCTCTGGTGTGTTTTCTGCGGTCCAGCTATTGCGTTTACGCTGTAACAGCCATTTCAGCAAATCACTGCGGCTAAGCCCTTCGGGTGCCGGCACCGGATTGAAAAACTGGGCACCGTTATAATGCCGGGAAGGTAAAAACTGCAAAGCAGGCTGACGCCAGGCGTGTGACCAACATGTTTCGGTTGGTAGCTGAAAATGCTTAGGTTCCGCGTTTTGATTCATGTCAGTCCGATAAAAATTGAAGCACGTAGAGCAAATCCTGTGATTTATTAAGTCTTCATTACACAGGACAGCAAGTGCCGATGCAATATGCATAGTATCCAAAATTGTGGAATATTTTGTTTTATGTTTTTGTTGTTTTTAGCAAAAGCCAAAACAGCAGGAAACGCATGGCTTCCTGTGCTGTCACCATTTGGAGAAATACTGACGCTGCCAGTCTTTCCAGAAAACATCACAATGCCCAGCATCACCACTGCAATCCCGGCCACCGCATGCGCACTGATATGCTCATGATTCAGGGTCGCTCCGAGTACCAGTGCGATAATCGGGGTCATCACATTACTTAAAGAGACAGTAGAGACAGCCAGACAGCGAATCAGCCAGAAATAACACAGCATTGCCACAATCGAAGACATGATTATGGTAAACAAAAAGCCAATCATGGTTTGCAAGCCCGGCCATTCAGTTGGCATATGTGACCAGATGAACGGCAACATCAGCATTGAACCCAGCGCCGAGACCTATAAGGAACCGGTGGCCTGTGACATCGGACTCAGTGGCGCATTAATCTGTTTGACCCAGAAAATCGAGCTGATATACGACACCATGCTAATTAACATTAGCACCACTCCAATCGGGTTGACCTTACTGTCTGCCGAGTCGGCAAAGACATAACTTAGCCCAGCCACGGCCACCGCTATGCCCAGCCATTGCAGGGCCACCAGTTTCTGGGTTTTTAAAATCACATGGCCAATTAAACCGGCAATAAGCGGGGAAAAACCAAAAATCAGCGCCATTAAACCCGAAGTCAAGTAATTGGCTGCCAGATAAATAAATAGCTGTGCGCCAATCAGGTTCAGACTGCCCGCCACATAACTTTTGAGTGAAGTTTCATCCAGCGGCAACGGGTCACGCATCAGTTTCAGTAAAAACAGCGCAATCAGCGACGCCCCGAAATAGCGGATAATCAGCACCCACATGGGATGGGCTTCTTCCACACTCCACACAATCGCCAGCGGCGTGGTGGCCCAGATCAGCACCAGCAAGGCATAGATACTGGCGGTAACCATCATGGGAGATGAGTTTGAACTCATAGACAACTCAACTAAATTTGAAAACCATAAAATGAAGGCATCTTTATTCAAACCCATCTTGAAATAATGAGGATGACGACCTGGATGTCACCACGGAACGAAGAGAGACACCCAAACAATGAAAAGGATTTTGCCCTTCGAACTCAAAAATAGATTTTGAGGATTCTTATCAACTTTAAAAAGTAAGACCTACCGACACAAAGTCATGTACAAATCACCATGCACATTGCGCTCATGTCTCGACAAGAAAATAAAACAGCCATAAAAAAGCAGACCAAAGTTACCCAAGGTCTGCCCTGCCGTATCGCCGGATTATTTTACCAGCTTACGAAGATCCTGACTCAGATCGAGATATTTGTCAGCCTCAAAAGCCGCCTGTTTGCTGATCAGCTTTTTCAGGTGACGCATGTCTTTGGCTGCATTCACGGTAATCCCGCCAACGATCACACCATCGATGACACCAAACAATACGAATGATGATTCAGCACGCAGTTCAGGTTTAATCTCGCCACGCACCTGCCATTCAGCCGCTGCCATATCACCAACAAACTGATAGTTGATATCCAGCTGATCAGTCCAGAACCATGCTGGGTTAGGCGTCGGATGTTCAACACCCATAACATGACGCGCAAAGATCCCTGCTTGAAGGTTGGCATTTTCCCAAGTTTCTACACGACGGTGGTTACCGCAGTTACGAAGTTGAGTTGCCACATCACCCGCTGCATAAATGTCTGTATTTGAAGTCTGGCAGTTTTCATTGACTTTAATCGCGAAATCAACATCCAAGCCAGCTTCTACAGCCAATTGTGCATTTGGCACGATACCAATACCATAAACTACAGCATCAGCACGAAGCTCTTCGCCACCCTCAAGGGTAATCACAACTTCTTCACCGTCCAATTTGCAGTCTGCAATTTTGGTTTCCAGACGAACATCGATACCTGCCAGACGTTGTTGTTCAAGCAGGAATTCGCTCAGAATACGAGGTGAACAGCGACCCATGACCATTGGACCCATTTCGATCACAGTTACCTGACATTCTTTGAAACGAGCTGATGAAGCCAGTTCCAGACCGATCACGCCACCACCAATCAAGACAATACGACGGCCTGATTGCAATACAGGGACCAGTGCTTGCGAATCTTCAAGGTTACGCAGCGTATAAACGTGTTTGCCTAACGCATCGAAGTTTGGCAGACGACGTGCTGCACCGCCAGTTGCAAGCAACAGTTTGTCATAAGCAACAACGTCACCATTTTGAAGTTCAACCGTTTTCGCTTCAGCGTTGATTTTTTTCACGCCATTACCGCGAATTGTTTCCACCCCTAAATCTGCCAGTTTCTGTTCTGACAGGATTTCGATCTTTGTCTCTTCAGGTTTTAGAATCACATCTTTAGACAACGGTGGACGCTCATAAGGAAGATGGCTTTCATCACCAATTAAAGTGATTTTGCCTTCATACTTGTTGCCACGAAGTTCTAAAATTGCGCTCGCACCTGCCTGGCCAGCACCCACGATCACGATGTTGTTTACGTTGCTCATTTTCTTAACCTTTTAACTCTGCAGATACTATGCCGAAGCCTGCAATCCATTCGCTGATGTCTTCATAGCAATGCGTGGTCATTTCATACTCACCCATTTCGCTTAAGGCAGCGAAGGCAGCCATCCAAGAACGGACTTCCTGACCACCACGGCCACCATCACGGCGGATTTCAGCTTCAGTCATAGCTTCAAGTGCAGCGAAGTCGGCATTCTTGAATTTTTCAAGCAATGCGATATCCCATTCAGCATTCAGAGGAACTGCAACAGAGGTATCGCCCGCTGCCAGTTTCTGGCCCACTGCGATGATTTTGGACTGACGCGCGTTACGTGCTTCAGGTGTCGGGTTACGACCCGCAATCAGGAACTCTTCCACTTCTGGTGGTACAGAACCCATTTGCGGCGTTGGTGGATCATGTGACAGGCCACCTGTACCCAGAACCAGTACACGCTCATTTTCAAGGTTCAGAGATTTGATGAACTGACCTACAGCACGGCCTAAAGCGATGGTACGCTTCGTGGTTGGCATTGGTGCTGCAGCGCCATTAATGAAAATTGGAATCGTTGGATAACGATCAAGTTTGCCGTCGCACAGGAAGTGCAATGGCTGAGTCACGCCATGGTCGGCTTGCATACGGTAAGAATATGCAATGTCCACACCCTCATCGAGTACACGACGGACCAAGCCCAGTGCTTTGTCTTCTGGTACATCAATGTGTGCATTGTCTTTACCATAGTCCCAGTCCCCTGCAGCAGTCGCACGAATACCCACGCAGAAACTTGGCATCAGGTCATAAAAGAAACCATTGAAATGGTCTGGACCAAAGGTAATGATCAGGGTTGGGTCGTAAGCTTTTACTTCAGCAGACAGTTTTTCAAACGCTTCACGAACAGCCTGTTCTTTGCATTTTTCCTGCGGTGAAGCAAATTCCATTAAAGGACTGTGCGATGCACAAATAAGTTTAACGTCCATGAGAGACTCCTTAAAAGGAAGGCAGCAAAGAACAGGCTGCCGAAAAGTCCATTTCAGACTAGATTTTTATTCGTCAAAGAAACCGGCACGTGGCTGACGTAGACCACGAATACCCAGACCGCATTCTGCATTGATCAGAACACCAGTCAAAGGACGGTTATTTTGACGAGATGCCAAGAGCACATATGAACCAGTCATATCTTCCGGCTCAGGTAAGAAATTCAGTGGCATGCCACGTGCGATTTTCTCAGGATCACGTGCATCGAGCAGGCCAAGATTTTCCTGACCCAAAGATGCAGCACCCTTGATGTTCACATTCATACCTGATGGCGCAACGGCGTTTACGCGGACTTTAGGTGCAAGTTCGTAAGCCAGTTCTTTCATAATGCCCACACCCGCATGTTTCGATGCTGTGTAAACTGGACCGCCACCTGCAGAATAAAGTGCAGAATTTGACAGTGTGAAAATGATCGAACCTTCAGATTTCACGAGCTCATCCAGTGCAGCTTTGGCACCCAAGATCAGAGATTTGGTATTAATGCTCATAATCTCATCAAAGGCTTTTTCCAGCTGCTCACCTGAAGTATTGACGATATCGGCATAGTGATCCCAGATACCGGCATTACCCACGAAACAGTCGAGTTTACCGTAACGCTCTACAGTCGCTTTAACAGCACGGACGTTGTCTTCATAGCTGGCCACATCACCTGCGATTGCCAGCACGCGGTCACCAAAATGTGCGTTCAGTGCATCGACTTTAGACTGTGAACGTTGAAGAACGGCCACTTGTGCGCCCTCTTCCAGGAAACGTTCTACCAGTGCCCAACCAAGACCTGAACCACCACCAGTGATCAGTGCAACTTCGCCTTGTAGCCAACCCATGATTACTCTCCTGCCATCTCTACGTATAACGCACCATCTTCAAGTACAACTGGGAATGTTTGAATTGGGTCAGTTGCTGGTAAGCAAAGTGCTTCACCTGTTTTTAAACAGAAACGAGCTGAATGTAATGGACATTCAACAGTACCGTCATCTTCAAGGTAACCTTCAGACATTGACGCATTACCATGACTGCATTTATCGTTCATAGCGAAGAATTCACCGCCATTGTTAAATACAGCCAGCGCTTCGATACCGTTTACGCCACAATCTACTTTTAACGCTTCGCCTTCGTCTAATTCGTCAACTTGGCAAACAAAAATCTTATTCATTAGAAGAACACACTCAGGTTATGTGAGCTATATGTCGCTTGATCAAGCGTGATCTTACGGTTGAAGATCTGGAAGCCGAGGCCGCCTTCAACTTTACGGATCTTGTCATGACGTTTACCGCAGTAAATGACAATGTCTTTCTCTTTTTGCGTACGATATAGCAAATAGGTTACGTACACGTCGTATTCGCCTTCAACTTCAGTCGGCTCTACGATCACGTTACTCACCATGTGAGTGGTACGTGATGGAGGCTCTTCAGCCCAAGCCATACCAGTTTCTAGACGTGCAACACGACGTTCTAAAAGATCTTTCGTATCGTTGAATACCCAGGTAGTAGGTGGTTCAACTGAACGACGACGGTCACGCGTTTGAGCGTTTGGTGTAGTACGTAGCGTGTAAGAGATATCTTCAGCTAGCGTGTCTAACCACTCGCGGAATTTCCAGTCATCAAGAAGCTTGGCTTCTTGATACAGGAACTGACTAATTTGGTGATGAAGTTCTAAACTGATTTGACTCATTTCATAAGCTCCTTCTCGTATTCGTCAGCCGCAGCTTCAACATCTTCCCATTTTTCATGAATCAATAAATCTGCCCAACGGCGGTACATACCACGTGCTGCAGTTTCAGAGAAAATATAGTTAGTGATACCTGGGATACCATCTTCACGTACTTTCTCGTTGCCTTTACCCATTTCCATAATGAGTTTGTTTTGACGTGATTTGTAACCACGTAAAACTTTTTGGATTTCGATCCAGTTTTCAGAGTCATCTTGCTCCAGGAAGCCAGCAGGACCGAATGCGCGAGTTGCAGAGCGTTCGAACGCTTCTTTCACTTCTTGAGATGCCTCAGCATCGGCAATACAGAATGCCCAAACTTCAGTTTTGTTTGGACCACGTGGGTGCCATACGCGAAGTGTTGCAGTACCGTTCAACCAAGATAGTGTTGGGAACATAGTGTTATGACCTGCAAGACGCAGTGCACGTACTTCACCTAAACGCTCTTTAACTTCGTCATAAGTTTCGCGGAAGTAGTTCGCAACTTCACCGTCAACCCATACGTTTGCGTCTGGTTTCTCTGTGAAGAAGAAGCCTGAACCGTGACCACGTGAACCGTATTGAAGTGCGTCTTTAGCTGTTTCCCATACAGGACGAGCAGTTTGTGCAGCACCTAATTTCTTAGAAGATTCATCATCTGGTTTCGCGCCAAGTACCTGGATCGCAGATGCGTGAGAGAACAACGCGTGATATTGATCAGATGCAAACTGTTCAGCAGCAAATTTCCAGTTACACTCGATTTCCCACTTATGTACACCACCGATGATTTCAGTACCACCCGGACGACGGTCAACAACACCATCAAGGTACCAAGCGATATCGCCCATGTATTCTTCTAAGTCAGGAGTCGTTTCATCCCAGCAACCGAAGATCAGGCCTTTGTATGATTTAACACGGTTAACTTCAACCAGACCCCATTGCTCTTTACATGCACCATGTGGGTAAGCACGCTCTTCAAGCGGGATGTCTTTTAGTGAACCGTCAATACCGTATGACCAGCCGTGGTACGGGCAAGTGAATGCACGTGTATTACCACAGTCAGCGAAGCTCACACGCATAGAGCGGTGACGGCATTGGTTTAAGAATGCTTTGATTGAGCCGTCTTTTTGACGTGCCACGATGATTGGATCTTCACCCATATAGGTATTGAAGAAATCGCCAGCCTTAGGAATTTGGCTTTCATGGCAAAGGAATAACCATGTACGACCGAAGACACGTTCAAGTTCTAATTCGTAAATGTCAGGATCTGTATAGATAGATGGCGTGATACGTCCATTTTGTGCATCGACTAAAGCGTCGATTTCGCGCACATCAATTTTTCCACTCATGAAAAGCTCTCCTGTGACCAGTTATGGCACAAAGTAATAGACTCAACTTTTCAACGATGATGGATTTTAGGGCGGTTTTGGGGAAATATTTTTTTTGTTTCAATTAATAGTTTTAAGCAATTATTCTAGGCGTGTATTTTTATATTAAAACACTAGTCAATCCCTCCAAGGCATTTACTTTCTAAATGACAAAATAATCTTCACGACATAGTTGTTTATAGATTATACTCTTCTGAAATTATAGTAAGACATTTTTTGGATTACTCGACGGGCTGATGATATGGAATTACGACACCTCCGCTACTTCATTACTGTGGCTGAAGAACTCAACTTCAGTAAGGCAGCACTCAAACTTTACACGGCTCAGCCATCACTTAGTCAGCAAATCAAAGATTTGGAAGAAGATGTCGGTGTCAAACTGCTACACCGTACCAAGCGTAAAGTCGAACTGACCGAAGAAGGTGCTGTATTCCTAGAACAGGCCCGCCTGACGCTGGCACAAGCTGACAAAGCGATTACCATGGCCCGTCAGGTCTCACAGGCCAAGCAGCAAATGCTGCGCATCGGTTTCGTCCCTGTAGCAGAGATGAAAATCTTCCCTTATGTGCTGCCAAATCTGCGCGTTCAAAATCCAGACCTGAAAATTGAACTGCTCAGCCTGAATAACACTGAACAGATGAAACTGCTCAAAAAAGGTGAGCTAGATCTGACCTTTACCCGTCATAACTTCAACAGTGACGAGATTGAAAGCCAGTTTGTCATTCGTGAACCGTTGATCTTTATTCTTCCGAAAGATCATCCACTTGCGAAATATGACCGTATTCCGGTGAAAGCCCTCAATGGCATTGATTTTATTATTCCTTCAGCAGAACAATCATTGATACTGCACAATGCTATCCTGGACTTCGCTAAAGCCAATGGTATTGAATTTAATATTGTCCAAAAGGCTGATAATATCCTATTCAACATCAACTCGATTGGTATGGGCTTGGGCTGTACCATCCTGCCAGGCTATATCGCGCCATTGACCATGAACAATACCGTGATCCGCCCGCTGGATGTAGAGCTTCCCTTTTTAGATCTGTATGTTAGCTATCGTAAGGATAGTAATTCAGTCGCAGTGAAGAAGTTCCTAGAACTCCTGACTCGCGTATTTTACCTAGACATTAACCGCGACGAACCACATTAATTTTCTATTTTTATAGCAGCACACGTAATTTCCTCTAAGAATACGTGTGCTTTTTTGTTTTTATTTTTTCTGATCAAAATTTCATTTTATATTCATTTTTCCTATGACAGACCACGTCTAGCATGGCTTCCAACATCTCCGACCATGGCTTATTAGGTTTAATTTTTGCTCAAATTAGGCTTCTTTTACAACTTAAGTCTAATAAGAAGTCTAGGGCCCATTTTTAATTTTTGAAATTCTGATTAATAGCTAAAAAGCATTAAAAATGTTTAAAAAACTCACTGAATGAAATGGTGTTCATTTGGCAGCTGTAAATCTAATATTTTAGAAAGAAAAAAAGGATGACCAAAGCCATCCTTTTTTTAAACTGAGTACGACTTATTTTACGCCGTGTACAGCCAGGTAGTTTTTGATCACAGTGTTGAACTCATCTGATTTTTCAACTTGAGACCAGTGACCACATTGACTGAAGATATGTGCATCAGCATTTGGCACGATGTTCAGGATGTCCCAAGTACGAGAAACCGGAATGACCACATCTTGAGTACCATGAATCAATAATACAGGTACAGTGATGTCTTTCATTTTTTCGAAGTCTAATGGGAATTCGAAACGGTCACGGTCACGTGCGCCTACTACATCCATCAAACGGTTTGATGCATAGTCATTTGCAGCAGAAGCAAAACGTACTTTAACCAGTTCGTCAGTGATCAGGTCTTTGTTCACGACAAACATAGAAAGTGTTTTCTTGATGCCTTCTTCAGTTAATACAGGGTTTGCATGTGCTTTTAGTGCAGCAGTCTGTTTTGCACCGCCAGTACCCATAGACACGATACCTAGAACACGTTCAGGATAATCAAGTGCCATCTGGAATGCCAACCAGCCACCCAGAGAGTTACCCACTAACCAGGTTTTTTCGATACCTAATGCATCTAGAGTACGTACAGCATGATCCACCCATGCACGGATACCATAAGCAGTACCTGGTGCAACCATGGTTTGACCATAACCAATGGTATCGATTGCGATACAACGTGCTTGTTCACCAATTGAAGGCAGGTTTAACCACCAGTTTGCAGCAGCAGACACACCCGTACCTGAACCATGTAAAAATAGAATAGGCGTACCTTCACCAATTTCGTGGTAATGGGTCAACTCGCCTTCAGCGGTTTCAATCCATTTGTCTTCTAAGCCAAAGAATGGATCTGTTTGATAGTCAGGGATTTGAACAGTGCTCATATTGCTTCCTCTTACAGTCTTTCGCTTGCGTGTCCCTCTATTTTCAAGAATTCGACGTCAAGTTGACTCATTAAAATGACTTGTGTACACCCTTATATTAACCGCTCAGCCACAGCAAACTGATACAAAATTACGATTGCACCCTACAAAATAGATATAATTTAAGTGTTTGTTTTATATATTAATTTAAAATAAAACCCTACTCGATCTAAGCCTTTAATGAAACAATGGAACGCTTAAACCAAAAAGCAGCCAGAAGACCGACTGCTTTTAAAATATACGGGTATTAGAATTTATGCGTATAAGTGGTGGCAACACGGTATTCTTGAAGATCTGGTTTTGCTGGATTGGCAAAATTCACATCAATATACATCGCCTGTACACCCAAACCTTTTAATTTACCTTCTGGCACAGTGTAGTTCACGATGGCATTCACTTCATCCGTATTGAAGTTTTGATCACCTGATTTGGCATCATAACCTTTGAAATACACGGCTGTTGCGTTTAAGCCTTTTGCACCCATTTCAGAGAAGTCATAGCCATAAGAAACACTCCATGACTTTTCTTCTGGTGCAGTAAAGGTTGCAACCCCCCAGTTCACCAGATAAGGCTGTGGCACCCAGCCGCCAAGTGTTGGAAATGCAGTATCACCAAACATTTGCTGATAACCCAGACCTACGGTATGCGCACCATGATTAATTTTTGCCCCTACTGACAATACCTGATTATCAATCTCACCATACAGTTTGTCACCTGACTCCGAGTTATCAAAATAACGCACATGGCTATCTAATTTGGTTTTTTCGCCTAGCGCAGTTTTGTAATTCACACCCAAGTAATGCTGTTGGTAGATGTCTTGAACATCTGCATACCAGTAGCTACCACCAATTTCAGGCGTGAACTGGTGATCTACACCGGCAATCCACATCCCATCAGATGCTTCACCATTATCGTAATAATTTTTACCCTTCGCAGGCGCAAATAATGTTAAGTCACGGAACTGATTGTCGTAACGGTTATTAATTTTATCAATATAAGCCAAAGTCAGTTTGGTATCTTTAATCTCTTTAGATTCTAACCATGCACCGCTATAAGTAGTGATGAGCTGGCGGGATGGATCAAATACTAGCACTGGAGATACAGGCAATAGTTCACCGACTTTCAATTCTGTTTCAGAAACTTTAGCTTTTAAGGTTGCGCCAACTTTACCAAAATGATCTTTAGATTCTTTACCATCGTGTGGTAAAACCCAGTCCGGATTTTTATCACGGCCATTGAGTTTGACTGCATGTTGCACCAGTACATCAGCACCGACCTGAACACCACCACCGATATCGTGATAACCGGACTTGGCATCCAGAGTCACGCCTTGTGACCAAGAACCCCAATTACGTGATGAGTAGTTATCTTGATACTGACGGTCTAGATAAAAGTTTTTAAATTTGAGTTGAACATTGCTGTCGTCAATAAAGTCTGCATTCGTTGCAGTTGTCCCTAAAGTTGCTGTCGCAGCAAGCATTGCTATCCATAAGTTTTGACGACGCATGGCTTATTCCTAGTAATCAAATTAAGCTATGCCGCTATCATGCTCAACTCTAGTTTTTTTAAAAATCCGACTACAGTATTAAAATTTTTCTATTAATCTCTATAGATAGAATAAGTATGCTGAAATTTGAAAAAGACTTATATCTATAAACAATTAACTAAAATAAAAAATGAACCAGATAATCAATATAAATCCATGTTTTATCTTATATAAACAGCCATTATTTTTTTATAATTTAAAAATAACTTTTTATTTATCGTTTTTATGTTTAAGAAAATTTGTGTGATTATTTTATTAAAATAAATAGTAATAATTAAAATATCTTACTCCATCGTTTTAATATCTTATTCATTTTATTCAAATAAATAAAAAAGCGCCCTTTCGGACGCTTTTTTTTAAAATTTAGCTTTTAACTATTAAGCTTGAAGCTCTTTCGCTTTAGACATGGTCAATGCCAAGTCTTCAATCATATCTTCCTGACCGCCCACCGTACCACGACGACCAAGCTCAAGTAGAATTTCACGCGCAGATACACCATATTTTGCTTCGGCACGTTTTGCGAACAATAGGAATGATGAGTAAACACCTGCATAACCTAAAGTTGCTGCATCACGGTCTGCACGAATTTGATGCGTCATCATTGGAATGATCAAGTCTTCAGCAATATCCTGCACTTTAAACAAGTCTACACCTGTTTCCATTTGCATACGGTTTGCAACCGCGACAAACAATTCAAGCGGTGTATTGCCTGCACCTGCACCTAAACCAGCAGAAGCCAAGTCAACACGGGTTGCACCTGCAGTCACAGCCGACACAGAGTTCGCAACGCCCATACCTAAGTTATGGTGACCATGGAAACCTAGCTCGATACTTGGGTCAAGGTGTTGACGTAAGTGACCTACGCGGTCGATCACATTTTGAGGAAGCATGTAACCCGCAGAGTCAGTCACATAGATACAGTTTGCACCGTAAGATACCATCTTGTTTGCTTCTTCAAGCAATTTTTCAGGAGATGCCATGTGAGCAAGCATTAAGAAGCCAACTGTGTCCATTTCTAATTTACGTGCAGCGGTGATGTGCTGTTCAGAACAGTCCGCTTCAGTACAATGAGTCGCCACACGAATGGTAGAAACACCAATTTCATGCGCCATTTTCAAATGATCAACCGTACCGATACCTGGTAAAAGTAATGCAGAAATTTTTGCATTCTTCATACGTGGCACAACAGCAGACAGGTATTCTTCGTCAGTTGCAGCAGCAAAACCGTAGTTCACTGATGAACCACCCAGGCCGTCACCATGCGTTACTTCAATTAAAGGTACGCCTGCATCATCAAGTGCGGTTGAAATGGCAATCATTTGCTCAACGGTGGTTTGATGGCGCTGCGGGTGCATACCATCACGCAAAGTCATATCATGAACAATAATCTTAGACATGTGGTTGCTCCTTAAGCTTCTTCTTTGTTGAATACGTGTTCAGCGAACATTTCTGCAGTACGTGCAGCTGCTGCTGTCATAATGTCTAAATTACCTGCATATTTAGGTAAGAAGTCACCAAGACCTTCTACTTCCAGGAAGATAGAAACACGGTTACCGTCAAAAATAGGACCGTTTACTAATTTGTAACCTGGTACATATTTTTGAACTTCCTTGATCATCGCATGCACAGATTCAGTGATTGCTGCCTGATCCGGCTCGCCTTCAACCAAGCAGTGAACAGTGTCACGCATCATCAGTGGTGGCTCAGCCGGGTTAATGATGATGATCGCTTTACCTTGTTTCGCACCGCCAACTTTCTCAATTGCGCCTGCAGTTGTACGTGTAAACTCATCAATGTTTTTACGCGTACCAGGACCAACTGACTTCGTTGATACAGTTGCAATGATTTCACCGTATTCAACAGGTTGAACGCGAGAAACCGCAGCAACCATTGGAATTGTTGCCTGACCACCACAAGTCACCATGTTTACGTTTGGCACTTCGCCAGCCGCAAGCAATGCTTCAAGGTTTACAGGTGGTACGCAGAATGGACCAATCGCCGCAGGCGTTAAGTCAATCATGAGCACGCCAAGTTCGTTTAACTTGCGGCTGTTTTCAGCGTGTACGTATGCAGATGTTGCGTCGAATGCAATTTTGATGTCATCTTCAAGAACGTGAGGAAGAAGACCATCTACACCTTCAGCAGTAGTTTTTAAACCCATTTTCGCTGCACGCGCAAGACCTTCAGAAGTTGGGTCAATACCCACCATCCATACTGGTTCTAACCATTCGCTGCGTTGTAACTTGTAAAGCAAATCCGTACCAATATTACCTGGACCGATCATTGCACATTTAATCTTTTTCATGAATGTACTCTCAATATTCGATTATTCAGCAGCGAATGCAGCGGTTACTGAACCGAAGCCTTCAATTTCAACCTTGAATTCATCACCTGGTTGCGCCACAACCATTGGACCTAAGGCACCCGTCAAGATGATGTCGCCTTTTAACAGCGGACGGCCACGACGTACCATTTCGTCAGCCAACCAAGCTGCGGCATTCAACGGGTTTGCAAGACATGCTTTACCTACGCCTTGAGACACCACTTCACCTGCGCGAGTCATGGTCATTTTGCAATTTACAAGATCAAGGTTGTCGAGTTTCACAGGACGTGAACCCAATACAAAAGCCGCTGAAGATGCGTTATCTGCAACGGTGTCGATTAAACTGATTTTCCAGTTTTCGATACGGCTATCGACCACTTCTACAGCAGGAAGTGCATAGTCAGTTGCACTAATGATGTCTGCATAAGTGTGTTTTGCTTTAGTCAGATCTTCTTTGATGACCAAGGCGATTTCAGCTTCAACTTTCGGTTGAATCAGCAAACCTGCAGGGATTGCTTCACCATCGCCATAGGCCATGTCGGCAAACAGCATACCGAAGTCAGGCTGATCTACGCCAAGCTGTGCTTGAACCACTTTCGATGTCAAACCAATTTTACGACCGACCAGACGGCGGCCTTCAGACAATGCACGTGCTGTATTCACTTCCTGAACGGCATAGGCGATATCCACGTCAGCACTCTCGCCACCCAGCTGTGGGCGAATCGGTGTGATCGCAGTTTTTGATAATTCAGCGCTACGGAGTGCTTGAGCAACTGATTCAACGACAGCAGAATTCGACATCAATGTTTCCTTAAACTGCAAAAATGAGGTTTATGCTGGAATCCAGAACCGAGCCAGACCAAGAGCAAAAAACGTTCTGCAATTTGGAAAAGTGGCGGATTCTGAAAAGAGCATAAAAATAAACAGTCTAAGAATCGGAAAATTAATGAATGAATGCCAATAGTTATTTTATTTTTCGCTATAGCTAATAGCTATAAATATCTCTCATGTTAATTCATATAAAACAATAATTTGATTAATTTTAATAGAAAAATACCGAGTGAAATTCTCAACAATTCTGGTCGTTCAAATTGATCAAGTTTGCAGCTTTAGACTAAAAGATTAGACTAAATGCACGAATTTAATTCAATGACAGACATTTAAACTGTATAAATTGTCTGTCATTTGATAAAACCCAGCATACTGAATTAAATCGCTTCCTTCCATTGGACTTTAGCCAATAAAAACTCATGTAAGCTGCTGACATCATTCACAATCGACAGCGGATTAAAATTCGCTAAAGTCTCTGACGTATGCACACCATAACTTACGCCTACACTTGGCATGACAATATTCAGCGCCATTTCCAGGTCATAAGAGGTATCCCCCACCATAATCGCTTCATGGGCATGTACACCAGTTTCTGCCAGAATTTCCTCTAACATTAATGGGTGAGGCTTAGAACGAGTTTCACTGGCAGCACGAGTCGCATGAAATAATTCCAGACTATTGGTCTGCTTTAATACACGGTCCAACCCTTTACGGCTTTTACCTGTAGCGACAGCCAGTTTAATCCCTTGATCTTTTAATGCGTATAGCATCTCAGATACACCTTCAAACCAGGCATCCTCAACCGAGTTCGCTACATAATGTTCTGAATAAGCCTGCAAAATATCCGCATGCAATTCTGGCACAGCTGGGAATAATCGTTGCGCGACTTCCGGCAGACCTAAACCGATAATGCTTTTGGCATCAGCATCGGTCAGCGGTTGATTAAATTGCTGCGCGGCAAACTGCAGGCTAGCCACAATTTGAGCAACTGAATCAAACAAAGTGCCATCCCAATCAAAAATGACCAGTTTTACAGGTGAGTTCATAAAGATTTCCTAGATTTGATTCAGCTTTTAGAGTCCTCTCCTATCAGGAGAAGAGCAGCACTGCTGCACAAGGGAGAGACGTATTAAATTAATTAATCACCACAATTGACTTCAATAAGCAGCTACTTTTCGCATAGGTATTATCTACTTTTCAAGGATGAAAAGTAGCAAAAATCCTTTGTTACTCTGATGGCACTTCCCTATGCCACAGAGTAACGGCGACATCCATGTCGCCTGTCATCTATTTAGATGAGAAACCTAGCCTCTAAATCGTCATAAATAAAGAGACATAAGAAGTTTAACTTACTCATCATCTTCCGCAGGTGTGACTACCTTATCCGCTTTTTGCGCGCGAAGCTGTGCAACCAGACTCTGCATATCTTCAGGTAAAGGTGCCTCAATGGTTGGATAGCCTGGAATTTCCAGACGCATGGCATGCAGACATAAACGGCGTGGTTTTGGCCCACGATACTCCGTCTCATGACCATACTTTTCATCACCCACCAGCGGATGACCAATGCTTAAACCATGTACACGAATCTGATGGGTACGACCTGACAATGGCGATGCATAGACCAGCGTTGCATGCATAAAGCGTTCTGCTACATTCCACTGAGTTTTCGAATCCTTACCTTCTTTAGAAACACGGACACGACGTTCACCATTAGACAGCTCATAACGGTGTAAAGGTGCATCAATAAGTTGCTTATCCAGACTTACTTGCCCTTTCACGACTGCCGCATAAGTTTTTTTAATTTTATGCTCACGTAATAAATCTTGCAGGGTTTTAAGCACACTACGTTTTTTCGAGATCATCACCAGACCGGATGTATCACGGTCAATACGATGAATCAGCTCCAAGTATTTTTTACCCGTTGCAGCACGCAGACCTTCGATCAGGCCATAGGCCACACCACTACCGCCATGTACCGCAATCCCGGAAGGTTTATTGACAACCATCAAGCCTTCATCTTCATAGATTACACGTGCCAACAGACCTTGAGCGACCTTGTCAGAAACCGGTGCAGCAGATTCATCTTTTTGTTCATAACGTATTGGTGCCACACGGATTTGATCACCAATGGCCAGTTTAGTTTCTGCCTTAATTCGTTTTTTATTGACGCGAACCTGGCCTTCACGAATCAAACGATAGATGCGGCTTTTTGGTACACCTTTTAGACGGCTAAACAGGAAATTATCGATTCGCTGTCCATCTTGATGCTCATCCACCTCAAACCACGTGACGTTTTGCCATTGTTGCGTAGAATTCATACAGTTACTATGACCTAAAAATTGATTGAAATTGATTAATAAATGACCACTTAGGCTATGCTTTACACAAGAAACATAAGCTTAGCCCATAGGCAGATGATTCAAGGTTTGATATAGTCAGCGCACGGAAACCATCGTTTGTGAGTAAAAGTTGGTGCATGACAGATTTATTTCTGTACATGATCATTCAATTAAACCCTCACATAATACGGGAAGGTCCCAAAAGAATTATGCCGACGCCGAAGGCTTATTATATCGGCAAAAAAGCAAACTGTTGCGTTTAATTGTACCTCAGGTACATAAATCAGTTTGTCTGAAAAAATATGTCGCCAACCTAGTTGGCTTTTAAACGTAAACTGATACACATCAGATTAGTCGCACCCTGAAGACGACTTCAGGCTACAGCGTTTGATGCATTGGATCTGCACAGTTTGTAAAGGTACGACGATAATTCCGTATCAAGACACTCTATCTATAAAGAAGGGATGATCTTCGAGCAATGTGACAGTGAAAGTTACTCACATCCAATGCACCGCTCGTCCGCCAGTGAAGCGTTCAGGTGACTTTAATCGTTTAAAGATTGAAGCCGTATTGCCATCATCAATATGTGAATCAAAACCAAAGCTGATCTATATCAAAATAGACGCTGGGAATAAAAGACTCAAACCACAATGAAATTCATTGCAGATTTGAGCCATTGATCCGTGATGTGTGATGTTCGCTACGTGTATAGCGATTTTTTGCTGTGTATCACTATAAGGTGTAACACCCATGAAACGTATGTTGATTAATGCAACACATGCCGAAGAGATTCGCGTTGCACTTGTCACTGGTCAGCGTCTTTACGATTTCGATTTAGAGAATCGTACCCGTGAACAAAAGAAATCTAATATCTATAAAGGTCACGTGACTCGCGTAGAACCTTCTTTAGAAGCTGTATTTGTTGAATACGGTGCGGGTCGTCAAGGTTTCTTGTCGATGCGTGAAATTGCCAATACTTACTACAAAGCAGATCCTCGCCAAACTTCGAATATCCGCGAACTGATCACTGAAGGCACCGAGCTTCTGGTTCAGGTAGAAAAAGAAGAACGTGGCAATAAAGGTGCTGCCCTTTCTACTTTTATTTCTCTTGCTGGCCGTTATCTGGTATTGATGCCAAACAATCCAAAAGGTGGGGGTATCAGCCGTCAGATTTCTGGTTCAGTGCGTGAAGAGCTGAAAGAGATGCTGGCCTCTTTAAATGTACCGCGTGGTATGAGCGTGATTGTACGTACTGCAGGGATCGGCCGCTCTCAAGAAGAACTGCAACTTGATCTTCAACACTTGCTTGACCTTTGGGCGCAAATCCAAAGCACTGCAAGCTCTGGTCCATCACCAATGCTGGTTCATCAAGAAGCTGGCGTGGTGACACGTGCCATCCGTGATTATTTACGTGATGACGTTGCTGAAATTCTGATTGACTCTGAACAAGCCTATAACGAAGCATACAACTTCGTAAAAGCGGTCATGCCACGTCAATTAGACAAGCTCAAAACCTATACTTTAAATGAGCCTTTGTTTGCGCATTTTGGTATCGAAAGCCAGATCCAAACGGCTTATGAACGCGAAGTAAAACTTCCTTCAGGTGGCTCAATCGTGATTGACCAAACTGAAGCATTGGTATCGATCGACATCAACTCGGCAAAATCGACTCGTGGTCAGGATGTTGAAGATACCGCGTTAAATACCAACCTTGAAGCTGCTGAAGAAATTGCACGCCAGTTACGTTTACGTGATATTGGTGGCTTAGTCGTGATCGACTTTATCGATATGACCAAAGACCGCAACCAGCGCATGGTTGAAGCAAAACTGCGTGAAGCAACCCAAAGTGACCGCGCACGTATCCAGTTTGGTCAATTGTCACGTTTTGGCCTGATGGAAATGAGTCGTCAACGCTTACGTCCTTCGCTTGAAGAAGCCACTGGTTATGTCTGCCCACGCTGTCATGGCACAGGTATGGTGCGTGACCTGCGTTCTTTATCACTTTCAATCATGCGTAAAGTGGAAGAAATTGCTCTGCGTGAACGTCATGGTGAAGTTCAGGTTGAAGTACCGGTTGAAATCGCTGCATTCTTATTGAATGAAAAGCGTCACAGCCTGGTTTACTTAGAACAGACTTCAAGTACACGTGTGACTGTATTGCCGCACCCGCACCTGGAAACGCCGCATTACGAGATTTCTTATAATCCTGAAGGTTTCGCACCAACTAGCTATGAACGCACTGAAGCAACACGTTCAAGTGAAAAAGAACTGGGTTATGAGTCTTCTGAGTGGCATTTAGAAGAAGAACAACATACGCATGCAGCTGCACCAGCGCCTGCTCAACAACAAAACAATGGCAGAAACAATAAACGCCGTAATAATCAACATCAAAACCAGCAAAATCAGAACCAGACTGCACAGCAAGCGCCGGTTGCCCAACAGGCACCTGCCCAGGTTGCTGCACCTGCTGCCAGCCCATGTGCTTGGTTAGAAAACCTGTTTGTACAAAAGCAGGCTGCAACTGTAGATCAATCTCGCACTGCCAATAATGCAGCTGCTGCGATTGAACAGCTGGTAAATAACGGCGCAGTCAGCCGTGGTCAGTTCGGCCAGGTTACATCACCTGTTGCACAGCAGGCGCCGCAGCACGTCCCACAACAAGTTACTACACCAAGTAGCAATGCTTACCTTGCGCCATCAACTGTGGCACATAAGCCAGAGCGTGATCAGGCTGAAAAGGCTGAACGTGAAGAAAAATCACAACGCAGCCATAAAAAACAGCGCAACAACAAGCACAAAGAGCAACGCGAGCCACAACAACATGACAATGCACCACAACAAGTGCATGAAGAAGTAGTTCAGTTGTCTCGCCAGGAACAGCGTCAAGAACAGCGTGAGCAAAAGCGTAAGAACCCGCGCCATCAGCAAGAGCACAACCAGGATGCTCAAGCTGAACAGCAAAATGCTGTACCACGTCGTGACCGTCGCAACCAGCAACGTCCAGAACGCCCAAATCGTCACCGCGATCAAAGCGTACTGAATGAGCAACCGGCTGCTCCTCAAGCACCTGTTCAAGTTGAGGCTCCAGCAGCTAATGAACGTCAAGTACGCGTAGAGCTGATTGATGCACCGCGTCAGGACGTTACACCAACGGCTATGATGGTGAATGTCGATCAAGGCCAAAGTGAAATCGTAGCGCTGAACGGTACAGCACCTGTAGTGGCTACTCCGACTGAAGAAACTGCACCTGAAAAGGCACCAGCCATAGCAACGATGGCAGCAAAACTGGAAGAGAAAACTGAAGCGGTTGATCTGACTGAAGCCCCTGCTCCAGCAGCAGCGCTTGAACAAGTAACGCCGAAAGCTGAAAAGTCTCGTGCCAGCAATGACCCACGTCAACGTCGTCGTGACCGTCGTGCGGCACAAGGTCAGCAGGCTCAGGCCGCTCAGCTTCGTCCTTCACAAGTACCGACACTTGGTCAGTACACCGTAGGCAGCCTGATCCGTCAGGTGTACGGTGAAGACTGTTCAGTACTGATTGAGCAGTTCGGCCTGATGGCGACCTTCAACCGTGCACTGGACAAGTTCACGCAGCAATACAATGAAACTGTTGTTGTAGCAGTGACTGCCGAGAAAAAACCGGTGACGCGTGATGTGGAAGTGAATAAGGCTCAGCCTGAACCAGAACCCGCTCCAGTACTGGATCTGACTCCACCAAAACCTGTGTCAGAAAAGCGTGTAGCTAACGATCCTCGCGAGCGTCGTCGTCTGGCAAAACTTGCTGCGGAACAGGCACTTGTACAAGCAAAACAGGCAGCTCAACCGGAAGAAAAACCGACTGAACCCGCTGCTGAAGCTCAGGCGGTGGCAGCACAACAAGCTGAAACGATTGAAGTTCTAAGAACTGATGAGCCTGTTAAACCTTTAGTTGCTGATCAACCCGAGACTGCAGTAACAGCAGCTCAAACTGAGCCAGAAGCTACAGAACAGCCTGAAAATGCACCTGTTACAGCTAAAGCACCAGTTGTTGCCGCTGAAGAAGAAGCATCAGCCGCTGAAAATGCAGCTGAAGCAAAAGCAGAAACAGTGGAAACAGAAGCGGAAAAAGCAGAGAAATCTCCTGCCCGTCCACGTCGCCCACGTGGCCGTCCACCGAAAAAAGCCAATACTGCAACTGAGTCATAATTCGCCCAATTGCAGTAACTTAAAAAAACCTAGTCATTTCGGTGACTAGGTTTTTTTTGCTAGATTTTGTCAAATTAGGTTGATTACTCTTTAAATCAACCATTAAAACTACAACGGACAGTTATTGCATATTCAGTGCACGTATCGGATACGTAAAAGAAATAGGATTACCATGAGCCAAACCACACAACATGATCTGATTGGTATTGCTGATGTCGCAGCCAAAATCCCCGCTTTCCTGAAAAAAGTACCGAACTTGGTCAATGGGCTTAGGCAGGCTTATTTACGTACCCCAAATACTGCTGCAGGTTTGGGTCTCGCTTTTGAAAAAGCGGTACAGCGCAACCCGGAAGGTATTGCCCTGCGTTTTGAAGACCAGAGCTTTAGCTATACAGAACTGAATGGTTGGGCCAACCAGATTGCACATTACTACCTGTCGCTAGGTGCGAAAAAAGGCGATGTCGTTGCCCTGATGGTCGAGAACCGCCCGGAAATGGTCGCCAGCGTGATTGGTCTGGCCAAGCTTGGCGTGACCATTGCCCTGCTGAATACCTCACAGGTCGGTAAGGTGCTGGCACATAGCATTAATCTGGTCAAACCGATTGCAATCATCGTGGGTGAGGAATGTCACGCCGCGGTTGCCGAGATCCGTGATGAACTGAATATCGCGGCGGACCGTTTCCACTGGTTTGCCGATCAGCCTACCCAGCAAAATCCTGGCCAGGCACCTGAAGGTTTTATCAATCTTGCTGAAGTCATTGATACTTTCCCGAAATTCAATCCATCAACAACACATAGTGTGCAAGGTAAAGATGGTCTCTTCTACATCTACACTTCCGGCACTACTGGTCTGCCGAAAGCCGTAATCTTTACCAATAGTCGCTGGACCCTTGCTTATGGCACCTATGGTCATGTGCTTAACCTGGGTACAGAGGATGTGATGTACTGCACCCTGCCACTGTATCATGCGACCGGCATGGTGGTATGCTGGTGTGGTGTGATTGCCGGTGCAGGGACGTTTGCAATCCGCCGTAAATTCTCGACCTCTTCATTCTGGAAAGATGTACAAAAATTTGATGCGTCTGCAATTGGGTATGTCGGGGAACTTTGCCGTTACCTGATGGATGCACCTTCTTCAGAGCTGGAAAAAGGTCACCGCGTCAAGAAAATGATCGGTAACGGTATGCGTCCAAATATCTGGGATAAGTTCAAAAACCGTTTCGGTATTGAAGAAGTACTTGAACTATATGCATCCAGTGAAGGCAATGTCGGTTTCAGTAATGTGTTCAATTTCGACAATACTGTCGGATTCTCCCCAACTCCGTATGCGATTGTTGAATTCGATAAAGACAAAAACGAGCCGGTACGTGATGCCAAAGGTCACTGTAAACGCGTCAAAAAAGGCACAACAGGCCTGTTGATTGGTAAAATTACCCGTCGTTCGCCATTTGATGGCTATACCGATCCGGAAAAGAATAAGTCTGTCATTATGAAAGATGTGTTCTGCAAAGGTGATGCCTATTTCAATACCGGCGACCTGGTCCGCGACATCGGTTTCCGTCATGCGCAGTTTGTCGACCGTTTGGGGGATACTTTCCGCTGGAAAGGTGAAAATGTATCGACGACCGAAGTGGAAAATATGCTGACCGAGTATGACAAGATTGTAGAGGCAGTGGTGTATGGGGTGGAAATTCCAAACACCAATGGTCGCGCCGGTATGGCAGCCATTACGCTGAAACCTGAAGCTGAACTGAACGATACCGATCTGAAAGAGATGTTGAGCTGTTTCAAGAAATGTCTGCCTGCTTATTCGGTTCCGGTATTCCTGCGTATACAGCAACAGGTTGAAACCACTGCTACTTTTAAATACCAGAAAAATAAATTGAAAGAGCAAGCATTTGATCCAAGCAAGACTGATGAGCGTTTACTGGTGTGCTTGCCGGGAGCGGATGCTTATTGCGATGTAACGGCAGAAGTTTTTACCAACATCCAGGCCTATCAATATCGCTTCTAAGTGCTGAAGTTGCCTATTTTTTGTGTATATAAATTCAATTTGTTGCATTTATAATCAAACATGGGCAACTTTGTTATTTTTTACTTGCGCTGATTTCATATCTTGCTACAATACGCTCCATCAAATGATATGGGTCGTTAGCTCAGTTGGTAGAGCAGCGGACTTTTAATCCGTTGGTCCCGCGTTCGAGTCGCGGACGACCCACCATTTTATCCTTCGGGATAGCGCAATTACCAAATCTTGCGTCGTAAAAATGATCTTCATCATTTCTACTCCTCAGGGTCGTTAGCTCAGTTGGTAGAGCAGCGGACTTTTAATCCGTTGGTCCCGCGTTCGAGTCGCGGACGACCCACCATTTTTCTTCCATTCTGCGAAGATCATAATACCTGTATATTCCAATCAAGATCATCAACCGATCACGGCTTTGATTTGTCTTTTCTGAATTCTTGCTCTCTTAATTTTAAAATATGCCGGGATTATTTTAGATATATTTGTGCGTTATTAGTCCAGTTAATAGGACAAGAGCTTTTTAAGCTATGGGGCGTGGTTTCAAGTCCTGCACCCCCCCCAAGCTACAGTTTTCTTTCAATCGTTTTATAATTTTTATCTGTATCTGGGCTATTTCAACGCATCAGGATTTTTTTGATTTTTCTTAGTTTCCCCTTGCCTTATTGTGGCGAAGGGGATTGATTATCAATATCTTTTACTAGTTCATAAGATATACGTGGCAGTACATAATGTCGATCCATCAGCTCTTGACGATTTTCTTGCTGGGTTTTTGCAATATTCATCACCAGCTTGGTATTGTCTTTGACAGTATAATACAAAACCAGGCCCTCTTTACGGTAGACCACCAGCTCCTTACGAGTGGGATTCAATTCCCAACGGTCTTTACGATAGGTTGAATAAGGTGTCGCCATCTTGTTTTGGAAGGTAAATAGCTGACCATGTTGCAAGATACTGCGATATACCAGACCATTCGGGGCAAGGGTGAGAATAAACATTGCCTTGCCATTTTTGCAGGGAGAAAAACCATCATCATTACAACTGACTTCCGTGTAATAGCGTCCCACGAAGTCAACCGCATAATCTGGAATAGGCTGCCCATTAAAGCCATCTTCCTCTCTGAAAGTGGCATGACCAGCAATATCAGTCAGTTTCTTGGCTTGAGTACTTTCATCTAGCGCTTGATTAGCGAGAGAAACAGCTACCTCCTCTTTATGGTGCAACTCAAGTTCAGTATCACTGATCGGTTTACCCGAATGACGCTCACACCCCGCCAGCCCGAGTGTACCCAGCAATATCACACCGAGCTGATACTCCAGTCTCTTGAAAATTTTAAACACCTTAAATTTCATTTAATTCAACCAGATTATGAACAGCCAAGCATTTTTATAAAATCAAAGGCAGGAGATTATTATTAAATTCAGGAACCTTCGTCTTCATGTTAAAGATTCCGAGAAAAATACTTAATCCCAATTTACATAAATTTACGAATAAATTGTATTTAGACACTTTAAAAATAATGACTTAGCTCCATATTTTAAGAGGAACGTCGTTGTTCTTTTATCTTAATTATTAAGGAGACCTGAATGGCCAATGTTGGTTTATATCGCTCTAACCGCTCGAACATGATTGCAGGTGTGATGGGTGGTATTGCTGAACGTTTTGGTTGGAATGCAAATTTACTGCGTCTGATTTTCGTGGTGATCTCTATAATGAGTGCCGCTTTCCCAGGTATCCTAGTTTATCTTGTACTTTGGCTGATCATGCCAAAAAAGCAAGCTATGGTTGAACATACGCCGTATCAGTCTACGGGCTATCAACGACCAATTCGTGATGTAAATAAAGATCCGCTGTAAGTTTCCTTTTTATAGAGTAAATAGTAATTCCCTTTTGCGCTGTGGCATTTCCCCTAATGACCACAGCTTTTTTTTGCCTGCTTCAGGCGATTTAATAAATTGTTAAATTATTTCTTTAGCCTTTGCCAACCGGCTGATTTCTCTATAACTTAGTTAAAAACTCCTTGAAATGGATTCAGGATGACGCAGGCTGAATGGATTGTACTGTGCTTATGTGCTGTAGCAGCATTGTTGCATGGGTTGAGTGGTTTTGGCTTCCCGATGATGAGTACTGCGGTGCTATCCAGCCAATATCCCTTGAGTCTGGCAGTGACCCTGGTCATTTTTCCCTGCCTGCTCCTGAATCTGTTGATGCTGAATGCTGATCCGCGGCACAGTCTGCTGCAGAGCATTCGCTATTATCTCAAACATTATTGGCCACTGATTTTAAGCAGCCTGATTGGCAGTTTGCTCGGAGTTAAACTGCTGCTGTGGCTGAATGAAGGCTATCTCAAACTGCTGTTAGGGACAGTGATTATATTTTATGTACTAGATCAGCTTCGCTCCAAACCTTTTCAGAGCAACCCGCATATTCTGAGTATGGTGTGTTTTGGTTTATTGGCTGGTGTGATTGGTGGAGCGACCAATGCCATGGCTCCTTTCCTGATGATGTATCTGCTCAGCAGCCAGCTCAGCAAGACCGATATCGTCATTATCAGTAACCTGAATTTTATTGTCAGTAAACTGATCCAGTTACTTTTATTGTTCCCAATCCTGATCCAGATTAATCCACAACAACAATCCATTTTGATCGGTATTACCATTTTTGCTTTGATTGGCGTCTGGATTGGCGGAAAAATCCGTCATCGCCTGTCACAGCGGCATTTTAAATTTTTAGTCTTGGGCTTATTGATGGTTTTAGGCATACAGGCTCTATGGCAAAGTACTGCATTATTACAACATTCAAATCACCTTTTTTTAAATTAGTATAATTTGTAATCAAACCGCTTTATGATTAGAAAGATTCTTCATAAAAATTAGCTGTATAAAAACAAGGAGTGTGCGTATGACAAGTCAAAACCTTGCCACCCCCACCAACGTTATGCCCAAAGGCGTAATGAAAGGATGGATCCTGATTATTATCGCGGCCATTGTAGCCTTTATCCTGTATCAGGTTTTACCTTATGACCAGAATGCTAGCAAAGGTCTGGCTCTGCTGGCTTTTATTGGTATTTTATGGCTGACAGAAGCAATTCATATCACTATTACTGCCCTGCTGATTCCCATACTGGCAGTACTGTTAGCCATGCCGATGGCCGACGGCGATGCGCTGGTACCCATTACCACACAAGCTGCTTTAACCACCTTTGCCGATCCGGTTATTTTCCTGTTTTTTGGTGGTTTTGCACTGGCAACGGCGCTGCATATCCAAAAGCTGGACAAGAAAATTGCCATGTGGATTATTTCCTTATCCGGTGGACATTTAGGTATTTCAGTATTGGCCATTTTTGCCGTGACTGCCGCCCTGTCCATGTGGATTTCCAATACCGCTACCGCAGCCATGATGTTACCGCTGGCGCTGGGTTTACTTTCGCATCTGGATGTCGAGAAAGAACGTAAAACCTTCGTATTTATTCTGCTCGGGATTGCCTACTCCGCCAGTATTGGTGGTCTAGGTACAATCGTAGGTTCGCCACCGAATGCCATTGCTGCCAAAGCGCTGGGTTATGACTTTGCAGACTGGATGAAAATTGGTTTGCCAATGATGTTCATTATCTTGCCTGCGATGCTGATCAGTCTTTATCTGGTGCTGCGTCCCAAGCTGAATCACAAAGTACAGTTTGTCACTGAAGATATTCCCTGGACCCGCAGCCGTATTGCAGCAATGTTACTATTTATCTGTACTGCCCTGGCTTGGATTTTCAGTAAAAAGCTGACCGAGAACTTTGGAATCAGCCAGCCAGATACTTGGATTGCGATTCTGGCCGCATGTATGGTGGCAATTTTAGGTACCGCAACCTGGAAGCAGATTGCAGAGAATACTGACTGGGGCGTGCTCTATCTGTTTGGCGGCGGCCTGACCTTGAGTGCCATTTTAAAAGATTCAGGCAGCTCTCTGGTCTTGGGGCAAACTCTGGCAAATACTTTTGGTGATACTTCACCTTTAGTGATTATCTTTGTGGTAGCAACCTTCATTATTTTCCTGACCGAATTTACCAGTAATACCGCATCCGCTGCACTACTGGTGCCGGTCTTTGCCGCCATTGCCGATCAGATGGGAATGCCTAAAGAAATTCTGGTGATTGTGATTGGGATCGGCGCATCCTGTGCTTTCATGCTGCCTGTAGCAACACCGCCGAATGCGATTGTCTTTGGTACCGGTTATATTCAGCAGTCGGAAATGATGAAAGTTGGCTTTGTCCTCAACATCATGTGTATTTTCCTGGTATCGCTATTTATTTACTGGTTCTTTCTCTAAAGATGAATGGATTAAAAAAGCACGCTACGGCGTGCTTTTTCATTTTCGAAGATAGATTTACATCCGTCCAGATCAGGCACTCAGCTTGAAATGATTCAACTCCTGATATAAAGCGGCAATCATGTCAGCACGGCTAATGATACCAACCAGCTGACCTTCGTCCAGCACCGGAATATAATTAAAGGAACGCTCAACAAAATACGGCACCAGGTCCTGAATCGGCTGGCCTGGCTGTACAGTCACCACCTTCCGGCTCATGATATGCCCGACTTCGGATTCCCAGCCACTGCGAATGTCGGTGGCACGCTCAAACCATTCCACCAGCTGATACATCGCTAAAGTTCCAACCAGTTTCTTTTCCGCATTCACTACCGGCAGACTCATCAGATTCATCTGTCGGAATTTTGCCAAGGCATGCCGGATATCATCACTTTCCTGCAAGCTGGCAACGTCTTTACTCATGATATCCTGACACAGGAACTGGCTGTCAGCACGTTCACTGGCCTTGCTCTGTGCTTCCAGAATAATTTTTTGCAGATCATATTCACTGATATCTAGTAACTGGGTCTGTTGATCAAGTACAGCCTGAATATCCTGTGGCTGAATCGTCACTTTCTGGGTCGGGGTTGGATCTTTAGAACGAGTATTAATCTGCAGCTGTTGCGGATAAGCCTTACCCAATATCCGGTTAAATACAATCGCTACCACCATCAACAGTACCGAGTTCAGCAAGACCGGATAGAACACAAAAGCATAGCCCAGCTCATGAATGGCATTGCCGCCCAGTACCGCTGTAATCGCCACCGCCCCACTTGGTGGATGCAGAGAATCGGTGCTTAACATCAATATAATCGCAATTGCTACGGCCAGACTGAATGCCAGGGTCAGGCTGGGAAACAGCAAACTACAGCTCACCCCTACGATCGCGGCAATAGTATTTCCAACCACCATATTCCACGGCTGTGCCAGCGGACTGGCAGGTACGGCAAACAGTAATACCGATGAAGCACCCATCGGCGCGATATACCACGCCTGAAAATCACCCAGTGCCCACAGGCTGATTAAAGACGACAGTGCCAGACCGATCAATGCACCTAAACCACACAGGATACGGTCTTTGACAGGGAGAATTTTAAAATTTGGCTTGAGGCTTTGCAGCCATTCTGAGGAACTATGCAACACGGTTGGCCTGAATTATTGTTTTGGGGAGTGCAGGCATTATAAAACCCTTGGCTTTAAAGATGTATTTATTTTATATCTTTTACTCATTGGTTTTTCTGCTTATGCTGAGGGTGCTCTATCTAAAAAATTATAATCAGGACCGCGCCTAAGCGGCGTATTTTCTTCTCTCAAACAAGAATAAAAACGATGCATTTTCTAATCCAGTCTTTACAACAAACCAAAACCGGAATTGCAGTACAACTGTTGCTGGCACCTGTACTCGGTTTAGCCTCACTCTATGGCCCTTTGATGTTCGTGCTGCTGATCTTGCACTTGTTATTCCTGGCTATGACTTCGAGCTCACTTCTACTCTCGATGGTGACTTTCATGCTGATCATGTACATTTTCGGGCTGCTGTTCTATCTCTGCCTGATCTATATTCCTTTATGTAACAGTCTATTCGTATTACACCATCTACAGCAGTTTCATATCTTCAGTATTGTACTGGTGGGTATTCTGGCAACGCTGATTCTGGCTTATTTCCTAAGTTCTAATGATCTGCTCAGTACTCTATTCATGATTTCCTGCTTTAGCCTGCCCTCTATGGGATTTTTTATCTTTCTCAGTCTGCGTGCGCATGAACAGGCAGTTGCGTCAGGCGAATAAAAAGTGGCGCAGGCAATTCATGGATAACCTTTGCCACGCCTTCGCAAAATCCTTATAATCAAGCACAATTTTTCTCTAATTTTAAGTGGATGACCATGAGTCGCGCCATATCGCATATTGATACCTTCCAAGGCTTAATTCTTGCCTTACAAAACTACTGGGCGGAGCAAGGCTGCGTCGTTTTGCAACCTTACGACATGGAAATGGGTGCAGGGACATTCCACACTGCAACTTTCCTTCGTGCGCTAGGTCCTGAAACCTGGAATGCTGCTTATGTTCAGCCATCACGCCGTCCGAAAGATGGCCGTTATGGTGAGAACCCGAACCGTCTGCAACATTATTACCAGTTCCAGGTTGTGCTGAAACCAAACCCAGACAATATCCAGCAGCTTTACCTAGATTCTTTAAAAGCTATCGGTATTGATCCTTTAGTTCACGACATCCGTTTTGTAGAAGATAACTGGGAATCTCCAACCCTGGGTGCTTGGGGCTTAGGTTGGGAAGTTTGGCTAAACGGTATGGAAGTGACTCAGTTCACTTACTTCCAGCAAGTTGGTGGTGTTGAATGCTACCCAGTTACTGGTGAAATCACTTACGGTCTGGAACGTCTAGCCATGTACCTGCAAGGTGTAGACTCGGTTTACGATCTGGTTTGGACCAAAGGTCAGTTCGGCACTGTGACTTATGGCGATGTGTTCCATCAAAATGAAGTAGAACAATCGACTTATAACTTCGAATATGCACCAGTAGAAAAAATGTTCGAACTGTTCGATTTCTACGAAGCTGAAGCGACCCGTTTAATTGAAGCTGAACTGCCACTGCCTGCTTATGAGCAAGTGATTAAAGCATCACACAGCTTTAACCTGCTGGATGCGCGTGGCGCGATCTCTGTGACTGAACGTCAGCGTTATATCCTGCGTGTTCGTACTCTGGCACGTTCAATCGCGACCAGCTATGTGGCTGCACGTGCGAAACTTGGTTTCCCAATGGCAGAACCTCACCTACGTGACGAAGTCCTGGCTCAGCTTAAAGCTCAAGTAGAAGCAGAAGCGGCTCAAGCAGAAAAATCAGCGGAGAACAAATAATGTCTAAACATACAGTTTTATTTGAACTTGGCTGTGAAGAACTTCCACCAAAAAGCCTGAAAAAATTACGTGATGCTTTAAAAGCTGAAACTGAAAAGGGCTTAAAAGATGCAGGTCTGGCTTTCGACGCAATCGAAGCTTATGCAGCGCCACGTCGTCTAGCACTTAAAATCGTAAATGTCGATGCTGCTCAAGCCGATACGCAAAAACGTTTTGACGGCCCTGCTGTTCAAGCTGCTTATAATGCTGAAGGCAAACCGACGAAAGCGCTTGAAGGCTTTATGCGCGGTCAAGGCATTACGGTTGATCAAGTTTCTACTTTCCAAGCCGGTAAAGTTGAGAAAGTATGTTACTTAAAAGACGTGAAAGGTCAAAGCCTTGATGTGCTTTTACCGCAAATTTTACAAAATGCGTTAGATAATCTTCCAATTGCAAAACGTATGCGTTCTGCAGCAAGCCGAACTGAATTCGTACGTCCTGTGAAATGGGTTGTGTTGCTCAAAGACAACAATGTGGTTGATGCTACAATTCAAGATCACAAAGCAGGTAACGTAACCTTCGGTCACCGTTTCCATGCGCCTGAAGCGATTACTTTAACGCATGCTGATGAATACTTAGCGAAGTTAAAAGCAGCTTACGTTGTGGCGTCTTTTGAAGAGCGTCAAGCAATCATTGATAGTCAAGTAAAAGCGCTTGCTGATGAAGTAAATGCAATTGCGATTGTGCCAAGCGACCTTCGTGATGAAGTCACTGCACTGGTTGAATGGCCTGTCGCGCTTCGTGCCAGCTTCGAAGAACGCTTCCTAGCTGTTCCTCAAGAAGCTCTCATCACGACCATGCAGGACAACCAAAAGTACTTCTGCTTAGTGAATAGCGATAATAAACTTCAACCGTACTTCATTACTGTGTCAAATATTGAGTCGAAAGACCCGACACAGATCATTGAAGGTAACGAGAAAGTGGTTCGTCCACGTTTGTCAGATGCTGAATTCTTCTTCCTACAAGACCAAAAACAACCGCTTGCTTCTCGTAAAGAGAAATTGGCGAACATGGTCTTCCAGGCAGAATTGGGTACGCTTTGGAACAAGTCTGAACGTATTGCGAAATTGGCTGTTGCTTTAGCGCCTATTACAGGTGCAAACCCTGCTGATGCTGAAAAAGCTGCGCTTCTTGCAAAATGTGACTTAACCTCTGAGCTTGTGGGTGAATTCCCAGAACTTCAAGGCATTGCGGGTACTTACTACGCACGTCTTGAAGGCGAAAATGATGAAGTAGCTGAGTCTTTGGGTGAGCAATATTTACCTAAATTCGCTGGTGACGTTTTACCGAAAACCAAAACTGGTACAACGCTTGCCCTTGCAGACCGTTTAGATACGCTCACTGGTATTTTCGGTATTGGTCAGGCGCCTACAGGTTCTAAAGACCCATTTGCACTGCGTCGTTCTGCGATTGGTATCTTGCGTCTAGTGACTGAAAACGAGCTTGATGTTTCAATTGAAGACCTCATCAAGCTTGCTTTGGCTGCTTATAGCGATGTAATAAAAGATCACTATAAGACACTAAATGATGCGGTTGCATTCTTAGAAGGTCGTTACCGTGCGAAATACGAAGACCAAGGCGTTGCAGTTGATGTGATTCAAGCGGTTCAAGCCTTGTCACCAAAATCTCCGCTTGATTTTGACAAGCGTGTAAATGCGGTAAATCACTTCCGTGCATTACCTGAAGCTGCTGCACTTGCTGCTGCAAATAAGCGTGTTACCAACATTCTTGCAAAAGAAGCTGCACCTGAAGGTCAAGTTGTTGAAGCAAACCTGGTTGAAGATGCTGAAAAAGCATTATTCGCTGAACTTGCGAAAATTACACCAGTGGTTGAGCCGTTATTTGCTGCGAAAGACTACACTGCTGCATTGTCTGCACTTGCTGCACTTCGTGCACCAGTCGATGCCTTCTTTGACGGTGTTATGGTGATGGCTGATGATGCTGAGCTGAAAGCAAACCGTTTACGTATGCTTGCTCAACTTCGTGACTTGTTTACCAAAGTGGCTGATATTTCGGTATTACAGCACTAAATGTTAATTGCTTGAAATTTAAACAAAACCCCGCTATAAGTTAGTGGGGTTTTTTATTTTTCTCAATAGTATGAAATTATCACAAGCACAAAAAGCATTAGAATTTTTAAAATCTAATCCTAACCAAAAATTTACAGCTAGATTTATTGCTGATAAATTAATTGCTACATATCCTCAAGATTATATTGAGAAAAGAAATAATATTAAATTTGAAAACAATGAGGGTGCTTTTAAACAACAAGTTATTCGAGAGTTATATAGTATTTTCCCAGACTTAATTCAAAATAATCCTTGTGTAAAATATCAAGAAAAACCAAGTCCACGCCAATATTGGTATGAACCACCTTCAAATCTTTCACCAATAACAGGAATTGACTTCCATAATTCATTAATTATTGATGCAGAAGACAATAATCCTCCACCAATTCAAGAAAAAATATTTTCAGAATACGACTTATATCCTGTATTGATAGAATATCTATCTCAAGAACTTAATTTGCTTACATTAAGAATTGATGAAAAAAGATCATCAAATACTAGAGGACAAAATGGTAATCAATGGCTACATCCAGATATTGTAGCAATGCAAGCACTAGATAATAAATGGAATGATCTAGTTAAAACTTGTGTAAAGCATAGTTCTGGACAAAATGTTCGACTTTGGTCATTCGAGGTAAAAAAAGAACTAAATAATTCAAATATTAGAAGTAGTTTTTTCCAAGCAGTAAGTAATTCTAGTTGGGCAAATGAAGGATATTTAGTTGCGACCTCAATTTCTACCAATGAAGTTGAAGAAGAACTTCGGATGCTTTCCGCGCTTCATGGAATTGGTGTAATAATTTTAATTCCTGAAAATCCTACTGAAAGCGAAATTTTGCTTCCTGCTCGCCGGAGACCCGAAGTGGATTGGCAATCAATAAATCGAATTTTAAATGAAAATTCCGACTTTAAAAATTTTATTGAATTAGTCTCAATTTATTATCAAACTGGCCGTATTCGCACGCAGGATTGGAATCGTTAATCACTGAGCTATAGTCATTTTCCAACTGATTCCCTATACTCAACCTAACAACACTCAACAAGAAAGAATCATATGAAATTTAAAGCTCTTATTTTGACTGGTCTTGCGGGTATTGCCCTTTCAGCGTGTACATCTCAACCGACTGTTCCACAACTTCAACTCGGCGTATTACAGGAAGTACAGAATCTTGAGGTTTATCCTGAAACGACGAACAACAGCGCAAAACTGACCAAATTCATGGACAAATGCGTGATCGAATTTAGAGGTCAGCTTGAAAGCAGCCGCGTAATTGAACAATGGTCATTTAAAGGTTTGACTCTGATTGATGCTGGCTCAGCAACTTTCCAGCGCGACAACACTAGTACTGCACAGAAATTTGACCTGCACAGCGAAACCGCTCAAAAGAACTTCCTGGCACTACGTAACCACTTTGCCAAAGAAGCGATTGAACAGTGTAACTAATTACTCCGCCCTGTATTTACATCAAATATGGGGCAGCTTCTCTTTCAAATAATTTTCCTATCAAATTTATTCTCTGCTTATTCTTGAGATCAGCCAGCTTTACTCCCTTTTTCTCAGATCATTTAAGTGAATCACACAGAATATTCATTGTTTTTACATTGCCGTCCATTACACTGAAAACAGAATCAAGACCGTTATCCCAATCTGCGAGGTCGATCCCTTATGACTCTGAAAAAAACGACGATGAAAAAAACCAAGATCCTCAGCACCGCATTATTAATGTGTGCGCCTATTTTTATCCAGACTGTTCAAGCCAGTGAAACGCAGCAAGATGCAAAACCGATTGTTCCTTATGGTGATAATCCCAATCTGCTGCATGTATTTGCTTATAAAACCCAACAAGGTGTAATCAATACCGCTGAAAAAGTGGGTGCAGCAGCAGAAAAAGGCATTGCCAAGATCAAGCCGGGTGTGGATCGTGCCTGGGACAATACCAAATCCACCGCAGCCACCACCATTGAAAAAGTAGACCAAGGCGCAACGCAAGTGGCTCAGCAAACCGGTCAGAAAATCCAGCAGACCAAAGATGTCTGGCGCGGTAATCAGCAACAGCAAGTCCCAATTGAGCAGCAGCCTTTAAGCCAGTCTTCAACAGCAACGCAAACCATTACACCACCGCCACCATCCAGATCAGGTGGTGCAACCAGTTATGCAGTGGATGATCTCTAAAAAATAGGATATTAAAAAAAGCCCTTTATGGGCTTTTTTTGAGCATGAAGATATTCAAAACTTTCTTTATACTTAGTTAAAATAATGAGAAAAATAAAAATGAAAAAGGTGCTCCTCAGCTTTATAGTCGGTATTCTATTTGGTGTTTCAATCCTGTATATCGTTTTACTGGTTTCTGGTAAAAGGGTTACTTCTCCTACCGAAGTCCATAATGAATTATCCCCTGTCCCAAGCCTTTCTACTTCAAATCGGTATACTCATAAATCTGAAGGTAAAAAAATTCAGCACATTGGATATCTGGAGGAAGATGAATTTAAATCTACTGAAGGTAATGAGGCAAATCTCTATCAATTACCAGGTATGTGCAAGTTAACGATTGGTCTCTATGGCGAAACTATTTATAGCTATCGCACTGCTTATTTTCACAAAAATCACTTAATTTACATATTTGAAACCGACTATCGAACTTCTTATGGTCAATTCCTTGATAAGAATACACCTGAGTCCAAACGTATTTATCAGGAAATAGTCTTCAATCCAAATTCCCAACTTGTACAAGACGAATTTTCTAAATTATGGTCTAAATACATTAGCCCAGAAAACAAAAAAAATGCTGATCAAATTCGATCAGCATTTTTTTTGTTATGGACAAGTTTTAATTCACCTGGCGAATCGGCTGGCCTGCCTGAAAGGCTTTAACATTTTCCACCATCTGATCCACGATGCGCTGGCGGGCATCCACACTGCCCCAGGCATTATGCGGTGTAACGATCAAATTCGGAATGCTTGGATCGAGTAGAATATTGCCCTCTTTCGGTGGCTCTACCGTGAGTACATCGGTGGCAGCACCCGCGATTTTGCCTGCACATAATGCCTGTGCCAGAGCCGCTTCATCAACAATACCGCCACGCGCACAGTTAATCAGGAAGGCACTTGATTTCATAGCTTCCAGCTCGGCATGGCTGATCAGGTTGCGGGTATCTTCAGTCAGTGGGCAATGCAAACTCAGGAAATCAACCTGTGGCAATAACTCCGCAAATGGTACACGTGAGGCATCCCCCGGACGGTTAGGTAATGAACCTATTATCACATTCATACCAAACGCTTCTGCCAATTTAGCGACAGCCTTACCCAGTTCGCCATAACCCACAATGCCGAGAGTCTTACCAGACAGTTCTACAATCGGTGCATCCAGCAAACAGAATTGCGTCGCCTTTTGCCATTCGCCTTGTTGTAATTTTTGCTGATAAGGCAGGAAAGACGTCGCCAGATTCAGCATTAACATGAGGGTATGTTGGGCGACAGCGGAAGTGCCATAGGCTTGGCAGTTACACACGACAATATTGCGTGCTTTAGCTGCGGCCAGGTCAACATTATTGGTACCAGTCGCAGAGATTAAAATCAGTTTCAGTTGAGGGCATTGCTGAATGGTTTCGGCATTTACCATGACTTTATTGGTGATGATGACGTCGACATCTTGCACGCGTGGCAAAAGTTCAGCCACAGAAGTAGCAGGATATAAGGTTAACTCGTCAAATACGCCATGCAGTACCTGAAAGTCGAGATCCTGTTGATCTAGAGAAGCATAATCCAAATATACGGCTTTCATGGCCTGACCCTCAATCCTGTTAGACAATTTATCCTGTCATTTAAAACAAGTCATACAGGGTTTTCAACCGTTTTTTAGACTTTATCCTGCCTTGTTTAATCGAGTGGTTTATCCAGATGGTTACGCACAGAATGACGAATTTTATAAACAATATAAACGGTCAGAATCATCAAAAATACGATAGTTGCACTCAGGAAAATAATGGTCGGGTGTACGCTGTCTTTGGCGAATGCGAGATTGGGCAGGCCCAAAGTTAGCATTAAAAATATGGTGGCGAACTGTGTAGATTGCATAAGATATACCCCCTTCTCACGAAAACGATCGCGTGCGGTGATGAAAAATCCATACCGCATAACTATATCTTATGCCAGCAAAACAATAAGTCAAGCCATTGTTTTTAAGTGATATTTCAAGTTAATTCGCTTCACTGCGTGTCACAAAGTGCGTATTTTTGTCACTGTCATCAACAAATGCCGCTGCACCGTATTCATCAGTTTTGAGACTTAATTCCTTATAACTGAACATATAGAAATCTGTATAACGTTTCATCAGAATTGGGTGCATTCCGACCGAAAGCGGTTCCTGTTCCTTGACCAGCTTCATCATATGACGGTCATTCATGACGACGAGATAACGTTCGTCATTCAAGCTGATGGTCAACAAGCCGTTGCCGCGCGCATAAATTGGAATCAGGAATTTATGGTTCAGCGCAATCGCCTGATCAGCATAGCTTTCAATCTTGTTACTGATGACATTGAACACCAGACCATGCCCATAGATATCCAGCAGGATCTGACGGTTTTCCTGCGGCAGGTTGACCTGAATGCCGAGTTTCATCAGATCATGCTGATCCACCTGTTTATTGCTGAGTAACTCACGCAAAATGGTCTGCTTCTGATTGGCATCAAAAAACTGTGAATCGAGTTGCAGGTCATTATTTTTCAGGATACGGCCCAAGGCCATCCGATGCCGTGGCAACAGGTTTTCAATCACCTTACGGTAATAAAACTTGCTGTTCTTTTTGACCCGGCGCATCTTCTGATAAAAATAGCTGGCATCAAATTCATGCAGCAGGAAATCATTCACTAGTTCGGAGCTTGCCAACACGGCAATCGCATCGTGATTGGTAAAGGCCAGATGCAATACGTGATGTGGCGGCAGGACTTCTCTGAGCTTATGATAATGCGCACGGTCCTGTGCATAGTGCGGATCATAAATAATAATGTATTCACGATCCTCACTGACATCTGCCTTAGTAATGCGCATCTCGCCATTCAGTTCCGGCTGATAGAACATGTTATAGCGGGCGTCTTTCACATCTTCCGGATCAATTGAGTATTGCGGCACCATGGCTACGGCGCGCTGTACGTCCAGAGCATTAGAATATTTAATTGCCGCATAGCCGCCCATTGAACCGCCATAGGCAATACGCTGCTCAAATGGTGCAATCAGTTCAGCAATCGCGTCCAGCATGGCCTGCATAGACGCTTGTGGAAACCAGGATTTATCCTTGGGCATAATCCCGAGCACATTGAATTCAAACTTTTGCAGCGACTTCTCTGCATTGATGGTGGTTCCCTTGGCACGGGTAATCAGATCCCCAAAGGAGAAGATCAGTTCTGAAGATGAACCCGGCATAAAGATTGCGCGAATGTGCTCATCTTCAAAGACGATTTGTTTTTCCATAACTTTCCCATGCCTGTAAAACGAACGCTTCCATTACAAATTCAATGGCGCAAAACGATGCAAAAATGAATATGCTATTTTATAGCGAAGACCAAGATTAAAAAGCGCAAAATATGACACAATCATTACATCCTGCTGCACAACAAGGTTTTAGTAGCGCTGCTGAGCGCTATCAGCAGGTGCGCCCAAGTTATCCTGAAGCATTAGTACCCTGGTTGCAACAGCAGCTTGGCTTACCCCATCATGCCCAATTACTTGATTTGGGTAGCGGTACCGGTAAATTCCTGCCCCAGCTGAAATTACTCAGTTCGCATATTCTGGCGGTTGATCCTGTCGCGGAGATGTTAACGCAACTTAAGCGGGTTCATCCAGATATTCCGACCCTGCAGGCGATGAGTGACGCCCTGCCGCTGGAAAATGCCTCGATGGATGCTGTATTTTGTGCACAATCTTTTCACTGGTTCGCTAATTTCGACAGTCTTAAGGAAATTCATCGGATTCTTAAAGATCAGGGCTATCTGGTCCTGATCTGGAACCAGCGTGATGTTAATGTCGACTGGGTCAAAACTCTGGCAGAATTTATTCTCCCCATGGAAGGCGATACGCCACGCTACCATAGTGGTCAGTGGCGCGATGTATTTCAGGATCAGCAGCTGTTTCGCCCGGTAGCAGAAACGACTTTGCAGCAGTTCCATTCTGGAACCGTCGAACAGGTGGTGTCCAAACGTTTGCTCTCGACCAGCTTTATCGCCGCCCAGTCTGATGATGCACAGCAGCAGCTCAAATCTCAGTTTGAACAGATAATACGAGAACATACTGGCAAGCAGCCTGAGGAACAGATTGACTTCCCCTATATTACCCATGTCTATATCTTTCAGAAAATTCTAACGCCTTGATAAAACTTTAACAGGACAAAACAATGCTAAATATTCAGAATCTCAGCCGAATCACCTTGCTTACATCCACCCTGTTGCTGGTGGCGTGTAATCAGAAAGATGCGCCGAAACAGGAAGCGACTCAGCAAAATGAAGCAGCTGAAGAAGTGATGAAGGAACTGAAAACACAACCGGTGAAAGATTTTCCGCAAACAGCGGATGATCAACATGATATTGCCGTACTGGATGACTTTGAGCAGCGCCTACAATCCTTAAATGAGGATATCGAAGTAGAAACTGAGCGTATGCGTAAGGAAGGCAATCTGACTGAAGAATTTATGCAGCAACGTCAGCGCGACCATATCCAGTCTGCACTGACTTTATTAAAAAGTCTGGAACTGAAAACTGAACAGGGCCGTTATATTCAGGGGCTAATTTATCAATACTGGGAACAACAGCAAAAACTGCTGGGCACAACCTCTTCAGATAAAGCGATCCAGCATGATGCCAAGGAAAATGTAAAAGGTTTGGGACAATATCTGCATGCTCAGGAACAGCTGGAACACTGGCGTAACCAGTATGCAGAAACTCAGGCTAAAGCCCAGTAAGACTGATCTGCTTTTTGTTAAGGACGTTCATGATATTGCGCTAAGGTATCGTGAATGTCCTCCCACTCAGCTTTAGAACCGACATAGAAATGGCAAGTCGGTTTCTGCTCAATCGGTGTATCCAGACTGCCAATACGCAGACGATAAACATCCGGTAGATCTGCTTTCACGCTATAAATCGGAGAACCACATTCGCTACAGAAATTTCGACTCACGCCGGTCGTGGTAGTGAATGACTTTAGCAGTTGCTGTCCTTGCAGCAGACGAAAATCCGCTTTGGCAATCGGACTATTGGTGGCAAAGGCAGTTCCGGTAGCTTTGCGGCAACGGCGGCAGTGACATTGAATAATATCACCCAGCGATCCACGAACTTCATACTGGATTCCACCGCAGAGACAGCTACCGGCATAATGATCTTGAGTCGACATATCAGCAAACCTCCTTGTGAATGATTTTCGCCCAATATAGCCTAAAAAATTACTGACTGTGAATGTCTAAAATATCTTCGCTTCAAGCAGAATCAGACAGATAAGCCGCGACACCTTTACCCGCTGCACGACCGGTTGCCATACAGGCAGTCAACAGATAACCACCGGTGGGCGCATCCCAGTCCAGCATTTCTCCACATAGGAATACATAGGGATTGGATTTAAGTTGCAAATGTTCCGTCAGCACATCACGTTTTACCCCACCTGCGCAGCTAATTGCCTCTTCAATTGGACGGAATCCCTGAAGAGGAACCATCAACTGTTTAATTTGCTGTGCCAGATGTTCAGCATCCTGCCAGATATTTTTAGGCACCAGCTCTCGCACCAGTGCAGCTTTAGCGCCTTCCAGTCCTGCCTTGCGCCAGACATTGCTTAAAGACTGCTTCTTGCTTGGTTGCAGTTTATTCGCCAGTTGCGCTGCGTTTTGATCGGGAAACAGGTCAAGATACAGTTGCATGGGCTGACCACGTTTTACCTGTTCACGCAAACCACGCCCCTGTTTATAGATCAAGCCACTTTCAAGACCATAATGACTGATGACGATATCACCCATAGTCTTGTCACTGTCTTCCACCCAGGCTGCAACCCGTTTCAGTGGCTGACCAAAGATGGGCTGCATAAACCTGGACCATAGATACTCCACTCCGGCATTACTGGCCTGAAAAGGCTCAATTTCTTCTGTCTGTAGCCATGCTTGCCATTGACCATCACTACCAAGCTTTGACCAGGATACCGCGCCACAGGCGAGGATAATCGTATCAAAGAGTTCTGTTCGTGGCTCATCAGTTTGCAGGTCTAACAGCTCCAATTGATTCTGTTTTAACTGTGTCACCTGATGGCGGTAATGAAACTGTACCCCCTGCTCGGCCAGACGTTTTAACCAGGCACGTAGCAGTGGAGCGGCCTTCATTTCGGTTGGAAACACCCGTCCAGAAGAACCAATATAAGGTTCAATACCCAAATCTTGCATCCACTCTTGGATCCAGGCAGCATCCCAGCGTTTTACCCACGGCGCTAGCCATTCAGCCTGATCATACCGCTGGATAAACTGTTCCACCGGTTCAGCATGCGAGATATTCAGGCCGGTCTTGCCTGCCATCAGAAATTTGCGTGCAGCTGAAGGCTTCTGCTCATAGACATGTACGTCATAATGCTGCTGGCTCAGCACTTCTGCTGCCATCAGCCCTGCCGGGCCAGCACCAACAATCGCAATGCGTTTACTCATGGCTTATTCCACAGGCGCAACATTTTGCCCCTGCAGAGGCTGGAAATCATCAAAGCGGGTGGTATAACCCTCAGGTTTCGTAATAATGAGCTGCTGACACAGTTCACCACGTTCCAGATACTTGATCTCAAAATGGGTACGGGCCGAATCGGATGCAATGATCTGCTTGTCATAGGGCAGGTTCCATAGCTCTTTCATCTGCTGTTCAGCTTCATCGATATATTCCGGAATATTACTTGCCAACGTAATCGAACCACCTGTTTTCAGCCGTGATAGCAAAAATTCAAAGAACGGCATATTGGCCCAACGCTGTGCCGGGTTATGTGGCTCCGGGTTTGGATACAGGACAAAGAACTGCTCTACCTGGCCAGGATACAGTGCATGTACCACCCATGGCAGAGCATCAGCATGTACGGTTTTTAAATTTGGCTGGCCTTCCAATTCATGCTGCTTTTGCATGGCCAGAAATTTTTCACGGGTCCGTTCAATTGCAATCAGTTTGTGCTCTGGATGTGTCCGGGTAAATAACAAGGCATGCTTGCCCTTGCCTGCACCAATTTCGACACAAATCGGTTCAGGGCTGATGCTTTGAAAATCACGAGGGGCATGCATACGCTGCGCTTGAAATTGACGAATTGGCATAATCAGATCAAACTAATGAAAACCGCATAAGTCTAACAAGTGCGGCTATGTTTGCCTAATTGAATCCAATTTTTTGTGGAGTATTTGTCCATGCCAACGACCCTGAAATGCCCACGTTGTGGTGCACTGACTACGTGGGAAGACAATGCGTTTCGTCCCTTTTGTTCCGAACGCTGCAAGATGATTGATTTGGGTGCCTGGGCCAATGAAGACTATAAGCTGCCGACTCAAGATGCTCCGCAAGCTGATGGAGGCCGTGAAGAAGACCAGTTTTAAATGAGACTGACCAGAGGAAAGGAATTCGGATTGAATTCCTTTTTCATTTGGTGCTAGACTAGCCTAGAAACAATATATTATTGATTAATAAAATAAAATTTAAATAACTATTCCAATAAAATAACAAAAAAAGAGGACATGCCGATGTTTATCCTCCTGCTTAAAATTTTTATGCTGTTTTTGATCCTGCTATGCTGCACCAGTATTGGCCTTGGGCTCTGGAAACAGGACTATATCTTTATCTTGATTGGTATCCTGCTGGTTCTGGCCATCGTGATATTAAGACTGCAAATCCGGCAACTGCAACATGATCCTTTCGCTTGAAGTAAAAACCAAAATATTTGCACAGTCTGTTAAAAATTCTAGCTCAAAGAAGAATTACTTATAAGTTTTATTAAACTAAGGTCAGTATTTATCTTGAATTTATTTTCGGTCAAATGTTAAACTGTAAAAACATTCTATATAGTTGATAATAAAGTAATTTTCACTTTAAACAAGTAGGAAAACATAAAAATTTATAAAGAATGTCAATGACTTATCTTTTTGGGGATTTATAAATGTTAGTAATTATACTCAAGACTGTCATGTTCTTGTTTGTTCTACTATGCTGTCTCAGTATTGGCACGGGTATCATGCGCCATGATTATTTTTTTATTAGCATTGGTATACTCATTGCACTGGCTTTTTGGATTATTAAACTTCAGGTACATAAACTACAAAATGACCCTTTCGCTTAATATGTAATCTGTATAACCCATTAACCCACTCAAATAAAAAAGGAATCTAGAATCGATTCCTTTTTCATTTTTTAGATAACTACTACGTTTACATTAAGCGCTTAACCTGCTTTACCTGCGACAAAAGGATTATGCTGCTTTTCAAAACCAATCGTGCTCATTGGACCATGCCCTGAGATAAACTGAGTTTCCTCAGGCAGGCTAAAGCATTCACGTTGAATTGAATCCAGTAATTGCTGATGATTGCCACGTGGGAAGTCAGTACGACCAATCGAACCCTTAAACAGCACATCCCCCGTCCACAGCAAACCATGATTGCGGTTATAAAACATGACATGACCTGGAGTATGACCCGGTGCAAAGCGGACTTCAAATTCTTCGTTCCCCAGTTTCAGTACTTCACCGCCTTCCAGCCATTCAGTCACTTCTACCTTTTCCGGAATCGGGAAGCCATAACGAGCAGAGACTTCCTGAATCATCTCCAGCCAGAACGCATCATCCTTATGTGGACCAATCACCGGCACATTCCAGGCTTTTTTCAAAGCACCCACCGCTCCAGCATGGTCTAAATGACCATGGGTCAGCCATAATGCTTTGACCGTCAGACCAAGCGCTTCGACTTCTGCTCTCAGTTTTTCCGGCTCACCTCCAGCATCAATCAAAACTGCTTCTTTGCTGTCTGTATCCCATAAAATGGAACAGTTTTGCTGAAAGGCAGTTACAGGAACAATTTTGACTTGGAGCATAGGCTTTAAAACCTCAAAAAATTAGTGAGCGAGAGTATGAGTCAATGCATCAAGATTAGCCTGTAGCAATGAATTGAGCAATTGCAAATGATCTTCGCGGCTATTCAATGCCGGAATATAGCTATAGCGTTCACCACCATTAGCTTTGAAGGTATCCGCATTTTCCATTGCCAGTTCTTCTAGGGTTTCCAGGCAATCTGCCGAGAAAGCCGGACTCATGACCTGAATCGATTTCACACCCTGCTTGCCCCACTCTTCAATCAAGGCATCGGTATAAGGCTTAACCCATTCCTGCTTGCCAAAACGTGACTGGAAGCTAATCGCATACTGATCTTCAGATAACCCTAAAGCTTTAGCCACCAGTTTCCCGGTGATACGGCAACGGTCAGCATAGGGATCGCCTTTATCGGCATAAGGCTGTGGAATACCATGAAACGACATTAACAGCTTTTCTGGCTTGCCATGAATCGCCTGATAGTCACGCACACTCTGTGCCAATGCCTGAATAAACAGCGGATGCTGATAATAATCACGAATCAGTGATAAACCCGGAAGATTACGCTGAGTCAGTACCCATCTCGCGACTGCATCGTACAGCGGCGCAGTGGAAGTGGCTGAATACTGCGGGAATAAGGGCAACAGGATCACGTGATCCTGAGGTTGTGCGCTGATCTGGCTAAGAACAGTCTGAATGTTCGGATTGCCATAAGTCATGGCGGGCACCACATTCAGCTCGAATTGCGGATAACGCTGAGTCAATTCTGCTCTGACTGCTTCAACCTGTTGCAGCAGGATTTCACGCATGGGTGAATCTTTAGCCCATACTTGTGCATAAGCCTGCGCAACCCGTTTAGGACGGAAAGGTAAAATAAACAGACGTAAAATGATCTGCCAGAGCGGTTTGGGGATTTCAATGACACGCTGATCGGACAGGAACTGCTGCAGAAAAGTTCGTACTGCGGGAACGGTAGGAGCATCAGGGGTACCGAGATTTGCCAGGATAATGGTGACTTTCGGTTTAGCAAACATTCAGATCATCCGTCTTGAGGGGTCAACCCCTGTACTTTAACAGTTTTCAATAAATTTATAATATGGATTAATATACTGACTTATATTGAAAAACCCGATCTTTATCCAGTAAATTACTTTCTATCAGTTTCTGGGCTTTAGCCGTGATCTGCCATAGTAAACGCTGACGGTCATCACGGCCAGTCGGTACAATCCAGTCATTTTGTCGCATCTGCATCTTCAGGCTATGCAAGGCACGAATGTTCATCTGTGCACGTGCCACGGCATGAGCACGTGGCATTTCTATACGTGCATCTTCCAGACCGGTTTCATTTAAATATTCATTCAGGCGCTTAGAGAAGAATTCTTCTGGTGTTGGATTGACAAAAGTAGATCCAAGAATTGCCAGAAGCTCAGCCCAAGTCAGTTTTTTCTGAATTTTGAGCTCTTTAAAGTTACCATCCTGATAGGCATGCATGCGATATTCAAAAGAAAAAATTTCATGCATAGACACTTTAGGCAAGCTCAGGAATGGATCAGGCTCACGCTTGCCTGCTTCTGCTTCCATTTGGGCAATACGCGCCTTGAGCTGATCAATTTCATCATGCAGGGCTTGGGCATTTTGGGGACGTACCCAGCCAGTCACCGGATAGCGTTCTAGCATCTGGGGCATGTTCAGGCGAACTGCCATTTCCAGATCACGCAGGCTACGATAGGTAAAGACCTGATCGACTTCATTTTGTAGCAGTTTTCGGAAGTCATTGAATTTTTCACGCAATTCCGCTTTGGCATCATGCAGGGACGGCTCACGAGAGGCAGGGTCATCATGCATAAATACAATAATCGGTTTCTGCTTGGTTACTGCATAGATATATTCAAGGTGCATATAGCCAACGCCAGAAACGGACTGTTCACCATACTGGCTTCCCAGCAGGATTACCACATAGTCACAGTCATCAATTTGACGGCGAGCAAAGGCAGTACTGAGTGGATTACGCTGTTCCAGCCCCCAGGAGAAGAATCCCATACCCACCAGCGTTTGCGACAAGATGATACGCTCTGGCTGCATTTCCGAACCAGATGTGGATATAAAGACCTGATAACGTTTATCCAGCATTCCAAACCCTCTCCAACTACCGCGAATATGCACAGTTCACCTCGATTTCCATGAGCTGTTGCATATGCGTGCCCCACTTAAAAATATCAAATTTTAAAATAATGTAATTCACTGACTTAAAACTCAGCTTATATATTACTTACAGACCATTGAATATCATCCGGCATCAGGTGCTGTATAATCGGTTGAACTTGTTCAGCATTTTGACCACTGACAAAAATTTCGATTCTTACACTTTCTTTACGCTCGCCTTCAAATAATAACTCATTTTTGATCAAAATACGGGCGGTTTGTCTTGCAACTGCCAATCCAGAGTCAATCAATGTCATTTTATGACCAAAAATATACTGAATTGACGATTTTAGGAAGGGGTAATGTGTACATCCAAGTACTAAATAGTCTGCACCCTGATCTACAACTGGTTGTAAAATCTTGGTTAATGTCGCTAGACACGCGGGACTCATCTGCTCGCCAGCCTCGACAAAAGACACCAGATCCAGACAGGTAACTGGAATCACATTTACCCCTGCGGGCTCGGCAAAACGGGTCATGACTTCTTTGATCAGCTGACCGCGAAAGGTTGCTGGTGTGGCAAGCACGGCCACAGTTTTGGAATGGGTCGCCAAAACTGCCGGCTTCAAAGCCGGTACCAGACCGATAATTGGAAAACGCTCGCCATAATGCGTACGCAAATAATCCAGACTAAAAGCTGAAGCAGTATTACATGCCACGACAGCAGCCTTGCAGCCCTTGCGATATAACCATTCAATTGCCTGCGCGGTGAGCTCACGAATGTCCTGATCCTCACGCGGACCATAAGGCACATTGGCAGTATCGGCATAATAGACGAAACGCTCATTCGGTAAATGACGCGCAATTTCCAGTGCAACAGAGAGGCCCCCGATTCCTGAATCAAAAATCCCAATGGGTGCATCTGCAGTAACATCAATAATGGGATCGAGTGTAGACGGAATCGGATAAATGGCGCTCATACAGGGGCTGTTTGCTCAAATGGACAGACATGGCACAAAGCTTAAACCTCAGGTGCCTAAATGCAAGTCTAAATCACCACTTTTCAAGCTTAATACCGTGTCACCTTCAGAATTTTCGACGAGCTCACCCATTTCTACCAGATGTAAAAAGGCAGCTCGCTGAATCAATGCATTAATGCCAAAACGCACATGCACATAAGGGCGCTGTTCATCACCAAAAGTACGCATGAAAATTGGATGTTCTTTATCTACGATGATTACATCCTGCGTCGTTGTCGTCAGCTGAATATAGCTTTTTCCATCAATTTCTACCTGATCAGCCTGCCCTACAAATAAGGGCTCATCTTCGACTTCAATTTCGATCTGCTCAACTGGGGTTTTGAGATAGAATTTGCCATCTTCCTTCCATAGCACTGTTGAGAACAGGTCAATCATGGCTTGGCGTTTAATCAATTGACCTTCGTGCCACCATTCTCCATTGGCTAAAACCTTCAAATCCATTGTGCCACAATGCTTTGGCTGCCACTGATCTAAAGGGGGTATTGACCTTTTGTGACTGCCCTGTGCATCTTTTATGTATTGTGCAATATTTGTTAAATTTTTATCATGACTCATGGCTGTTTTTTTCGTCGGATGATTCGTTTCTGCTGACTTATCCATAGTAGAAGACCTTAATGACGGAAAAATAATATGTTTCAGCCAATTGGCTTAAACTGGGTTTAAAACTATACTAGCCCACAAGATGAAAGACACTAATCTTTTTGTGTCCAGGAATTATAAATACTCATGGCAGCACCCGATCATCCGATTATGGTTGCCACCGAATGTAATATGAGGAGTCCCACATGGAGCACATCGAACGTGAATCGATGGAGTTTGACGTAGTCATCGTAGGCGCAGGCCCTGCGGGTCTTTCTGCTGCGATCAAAATCCGTCAGCTTGCAATTGAAAACAACCTGAATGATCTGTCCGTTTGTGTCGTGGAAAAAGGCTCCGAAGTCGGTGCTCATATTCTTTCTGGTGCTGTACTTGAACCACGTGCCATGAACGAGCTGTTCCCGAACTGGAAAGAAGAAGGCGCGCCTTTAAATGTACCAGTGACCGAGGATAAAACCTTCTTCCTGCTCTCTGATGAAAAATCACAAGAAGCTCCGCACTGGATGGTGCCTAAAACCATGCATAACGATGGCAACTATGTCATCTCACTGGGCAATGTGGTGCGCTGGTTAGGCCAAAAAGCGGAAGAACTGGAAGTGTCGATCTTCCCAGGCTTTGCAGCCTCTGAAATCCTTTACCATGAAGATGGTTCAGTCAAAGGTATCCAGACAGGTGACATGGGCATTGGTAAAGATGGCGAACCAACGCATAACTTCACTCCAGGTTACGAGCTGCACGCGAAATACACGATTTTTGCTGAAGGCTGCCGTGGCCACTTAGGTAAACGCCTGATCCAGAAATTCAACCTGGACAAAGATGCAGATCCACAGCATTACGGTATCGGCATTAAAGAGCTGTGGGAAATTGATCCGGCGAAACATAAACCGGGTCTGGTGATGCACGGTGCCGGCTGGCCATTGAATGAAACCGGCTCGAGTGGTGGCTGGTGGTTATACCATGCGGAAAATAACCAGGTGACACTGGGCATGATCGTGGATCTTTCTTATGAAAACCCACATATGTATCCATTTATGGAAATGCAGCGCTGGAAAACCCATCCTCTGATCAAACAGTATCTGGAAGGCGGTAAACGTATTTCTTATGGTGCACGTGCTGTGACCAAAGGTGGCTTTAACTCACTACCAAAATTCACTTTCCCAGGTGGTTCTTTAATCGGTGATGATGCGGGCTTCCTGAACTTTGCCAAGATCAAAGGCTCACATACTGCGATGAAGTCAGGCATGCTCTGCGGTGAAGCGGTATTTGAAGCAATCAAGGCCGGTGTAGAGAAAGGCGGTGACCTGGCAGTTGCACGTGTAACTGAAGGCGAAGATTTCTTCGTAAAAGAGTTGACTGCTTATACAGACAAGTTCAACAACAGCTGGTTGAAAGAAGAACTGTATAGCGCGCGTAACTTTGGCCCTGCAATGCATAAGTTTGGGCAATGGATGGGTGGTGCATTCAACTTTATCGACCAGAACGTGTTTAAAGTGCCATTCACCCTGCATGACCTGGTGCCAGACTTTAAGACATTGAAAACTGTTGATGCGGTGAACTTCAAGCCGAACTATCCAAAACCGGATGGCAAGCTGACTTTTGACCGTCTGTCTTCAGTGTTTGTATCGAACACCGTGCATGAAGAAAACCAGCCTGCGCATTTGAAACTAACTGATGCTTCGATTCCAGTGAATGTGAACCTGCCAAAATGGGATGAGCCAGCTCAGCGCTACTGCCCGGCAGGCGTATATGAAATCATGGAAAATGATGATGGTTCAAAACGCTTCCAGATCAATGCAGCCAACTGTGTGCACTGCAAGACCTGTGACATCAAAGATCCTTCTCAGAACATTACCTGGGTAACACCGGAAGGTGCGGGTGGTCCTAATTACCCTAACATGTAATGTTAGGTTAGGGTAATTCTTGCGAAGCAGTGCTTCTCATATCCAAATATGTAATTTGATATGAATTAAAATAAACCCGCTCAAAAGCGGGTTTATTTTTATAGGATACTTTTAAATACCTAAATATTTTTAGATTTAAACAAGTTACGATTGTTTTATTTTAGCCAATTAAATCTTTATTTGTTGCTTCTAAATACCAAATTGTTTCGCCCCAATCACTTTCTAATTTAGGGAAAATATCTCCCTCTGTAAAATACCGTGAATTAGACTGATTTGCGGGACTCCACCAATAGCCTGTTTTCGGACATTTTTGGCCTGCTAAAGCTTTTAAATTTTCTATAACAATAGATTCTACTGTACCGCCTTGATCTGAAATTCTTTCTATTAAAGTCCAAGATGTTTCAAAATATAATTTTTCTCTAGTTTCCTTATTTCTACATGCATATCTAGGTGCAAAACCATTATCATCTTCTTTACTACTTGCCAGGAATATCAATTTATTATCATATTCATTGCATACATAAACCCCTGTTTTATTTATTTTTTCTTTAGATCTAACTATATTTCTTGAATCTAAACGATAAATAGGATAAGAACCTGGCAACTTTATATTTATTCCATTAAATATTTCTGCCTTTGGAAACTCATTATTAAGAAACCCTTTATCCCAATATGTTGGATATGTTTTTTCAATAATTAAAGCGTATTTTTTCGAAATTAAGTAATAATCCCAACATTGTTTAACTTTGTTATGAGGTAAATTATCCATCCAATAGAAAGAAAATTCACTAAGACCTTTATCATTTGATCGAATTTCTGCCGCACAATCAAGATATATAAAATCGCCTGATTTAATTTTTATATAAGCAATATCAATACGATCCATTGTATTTCTTAGATTTGGCAATACTGTTTCTCCCCAATTAATATCTGCCTGCTCTGAAAAAGGTAAGGTTCTCAAGTCATAAGGCAAATTATGAATATAAAGCTCAAATAATCCCTCTAATCCTGTTAAAAAATTATGATAATTATTTCTCATTATTTCAAAAAAATCTAAAGAACTAAATTTTTCCAATAAATAGACTTCTTTAGGATGGACGCTATTATTCATATTAAAAACCTAGAATTTATATATTATTTTGATTTATTTTCCGAACGAGGAGCCAAAGTATAATCTCCTAATCGTGTTTCTAAAGCTGGCACACCTACAATTGAAAAATCACCAATTATTGTATCTGTACCATACCCCCATCCAGTTAATTTACGTTTACTTAAGCCGGAAGGGATCAAATCTTTAGGATCCAAGACTATTTGTATTCCCCCACCTTTTAAATAAAACTCACCTCGCTGTTGAGAGGCTGCTGGACCTTCCCAACCATACAGTTTCTGACCTTTTGGAACAGTATACTCAAGATATTCCCCATTACTATTCCAGCTTGCCCAAACTGCAAACTTATCTCTCCATTCCTCACGGCTTTTCAATTTATCAAACTCAGATTTTCTCATCTAACAGATACCATTATCCAAACTTCCGGGCGCTGGATTCGACTTTCAATTTTTAACATGTTATACATTAGACCTCTTTCATAAA